>DAOUGX010000386.1:0-6361 GCA_034428855.1 Anaerolineaceae bacterium
CTAAAGTTCGACGCTAATGGCTTGATACCTGCGGTCATTCAGGATATGGATACCAATCAGGTGCTTATGGTAGGGTATATGGATTTATCTGCGCTCATGAAAACATTGGAATCTGGTTTAATTACCTTTTGGTCCAGGAGCAGGAAAAGATTATGGACTAAAGGTGAAACCAGTGGTAATTTCCTTTCATTAAAAGAAATCCGTGTTGATTGTGATCAGGATGCCTTGCTATTTAAGGTTCAACCCGCTGGTCCTACCTGTCATACTGGACATTCCAGTTGTTTCTTTACGAAGATTACACCTACAAAAAAATAAATGGAGATCAATGAATACATTATCAGAACTGTACCAAAATCTCGAAACCAGAAAAAATGCTGATCCAGATATTTCTTACACTGCTCGACTAATCCAATCAGGTGAAGACGAAATCATAAAGAAAATTGGTGAAGAAGCGATTGAAGTAGTTTTGGCTGCCAAAGGTCAGGGGAAGCAACGCCTTATTGAGGAAATCTCTGACTTAACTTATCATGTACTGGTGCTATTAGTAAAAAAGCAAATACCTTTAAGCGCGATTTCAGAAGAGCTTAACAGGCGTAAGAAATAGTGGTCTATGATACAATAACCCAATCAAATTGCTATTTTGTGTCGATAATTTGAATAATTGAAAAAGGCTATTGGTTAAATAACCTGGCATGACAGTTCTAATTGAAGTTGATCAAGTCTCTTATTCACATCCTGTCCCGGGTGGTCCACCACACCCTGCTCTCAATGAAATTAGTTTTCAGGTTAATCAAGGGGAACACATTGCCATTGTAGGTGCGAATGGTTCGGGGAAAACTACACTGGCTCGCCATCTCAATGCATTACTGATACCAGATTCTGGAAAAGTTCGAATCGATGGGTTGGATACACGGGATCGCTCAAACCACATGAAAATTCACCAAAAAGTCGGTGTGGTTTTCCAATCTCCGCAAGAACAAATGATTGCTACATCGATTGAAGAAGATGTGGCCTTCGGACCTGAAAACCTGGGGCTCTCCACACCAGAAATTCAACACCGGGTTAAGGCTGCACTAGAACAAGTTGGCATGTGGGACCAAAGAGGTCGATCCCCTCAGCATTTATCAGCTGGTCAAATGCAGAGAGTTGCTTTGGCAGGTATACTGGCAATGCAACCTGCATGTGTAATTTTTGATGAATCAACTGCCATGCTGGATCCTTTTGGACGTGAGGATGTGTTACGAAATATCCAATCCTTGAAGAAATCTGGCATTACTGTCATCATGATTACACATTTTATGGAAGAAGCCAGCCTGGCAGATCGAATCATCGGTTTATATCAAGGTAAAGTTCGCTTCGATGGTTCTCCAGAAGAACTATTTACAAATGACCCATTGGTAAAATCGATGAACCTGGATAAACCAAGAGTACTCTGGTTTGCTAAACAACTATCCCCCTGGATTCCAACCTTAAATAATCCATTAAATGTTGACCAATTCAGACAACAAATAACACCTCGGTCCACCCCTCAACAATTTTCTCAGCTCCCAGATCATCATTTTTTTCGCAACAATCAGGAAGATCTGGTAACAGGTAATAATATTTCCTTCACTTATCTTCAAAATACACCGCTCGCTCATCAAGCATTGGAGAATATCAACTTCAATGTACGCAAAGGAAGCGTTCATGGCTTAATCGGAGCTACCGGTTCGGGTAAATCTACATTGCTTCAGCATTTTAATGGTCTCTATATACCCCAATCAGGAAGTCTAAAGGTTGGACCATTTAATGTGAACCATGATACTGATTTATTGCAACTGAGGCGGTATACCGGTATGGTTTTCCAGAATCCAAATTATCAATTGTTTGAACAATATGTGGGTGATGAAATCGCGTATGGCTTAAAGCTATTAGGATTGGCAGGAGGAGAATTACGCGAAAGAGTAAAAATAGCCATGTCGCAGGTAGGATTGGATTTTGAAGAATTTAAAGACCGGATGACTTTTGCTCTCTCCGGAGGAGAAAAACGCAAGGTCGCTTTAGCTTCTACCTTGGTTTTAGATCCATCATTACTTTTATTAGATGAACCAACTGCCGGGTTGGATCCGATTGCCCGACGGGAAATTTTGGGACAAATGGTCAGAGTTCATAATGAAGGTAAAACCCTGGTCGTTTCTTCACACCAATTAGAAGATCTCGCTTTGTTAACCGATCATGTCACCCTTTTATCTAAAGGAAAAGTGGTCTGCAATCAGGAAACAGATAGCATTTTATCCAACCACGAGCTGCTACATCAATATCAAATGATTGCCCCAATTGCAGCTCAAATGGCTTCGGTGCTAAAGGAAAAAGGCTGGATGGTACCGGATAATATCATCATCGGACAACAATTAATTGCAGCATTCCAAACTTTAGGGGAATCCAATGGCTGAATTTGAATTCACCCAGAATCTTTCTTTTGGCCAATATTTACCAACGAACTCATGGTTTCACCGACGTGATCCCAGAGTTAAATTTCTGGTAATCCTGTTTCTAATGCTTGCTATAACCTTTGCCCGTAATGTTTACATGGTCCTCGCTGGTTTAGCTATTGTGTTAACTATCTTCAGAATTTCTCAAATCCCGCTCAAGAATGCTTTTCGGGGAATCCGTACACCACTACCTTTTTTAATTTTCATTGCATTTTTTCAATTATTCCGTTTTTCTCCCAGTCCGGATAATCCACTAATTCTTAACCTATGGTCATTCACAATAACAGGTCAGGGACTAATTGCCGCTGGAACAATCATTCTGCGGTTCGTGAGTTTGATTTTAACCATCAGTCTCGCCAGTTTTACGATGTCCACCAGCGATCTGATCTACGGATTACAATCTTTATTACGGCCATTAAACTGGATAAAGATCCCGAGCGAAGATTTCATCATGGTCGTTCAAATTACCCTTCGTTTTTTACCATTATTAGGGCAGGCAACCGAACAAATTGCCAAAGCACAGGCTGCCCGCGGTGCCTCCTGGGGCGTAAAAAAACAGACTTTTAAACAGCGCATTCAATTAATTATTCCCGTTATTGTACCCATGTTTCTGACCAGTTTACAAAAAGCCGAGACAATGGCTATGGCGATGGACTCACGTGGGTATGGAAATCATCTTAATCGCGGAGCATATCGCCAACTGGAGTTTAAAAAGCAAGACGGCTTTTTGTTGGTTGCCGCCTTGATCTTAACAATATTTATGCTAATTTTATAAATCGGATCCTTGCCGTTTACCAACTTTAATTCTTCGCCAGGCAGCCACAACGACCAGAACGATAAATGCGGATACACCGGCTTCCAACAATCCATTAGATATAATAATTCCACCTAATACTGGCCAGGGCAATAATCCCATTAATCCAATTACTCCTAATACCAGAATGGTATTGGTCAAACTTCCAGCAACACCGGAGACAATCAATCCAACAACCGGGATTTTTTCCAATAATTTCCACACAAAATAAGCTACTGGTCCTATGAAGAGACGTGGTAAAACTGCCAGTACTGGATTGGTGAACCACACATCTGCGGGTGAGGATGGAGCGACAGCCGCCTGGATCATGCTGAAGATCCCAAATATCAGTCCAACCCCAAGCCCAACGATCGGGCCTTCCAAGATGGCAGCAATAATGACGGGAACATGCATGATCGTTAATGAGATCCCACCGAACCAGGGGATAAATCCCCAATGTGTGACACCTAATAGAATTGTAATAGCACCCATAACACCAGTAATCACTAATTTTCGAGTTCGATCTTGTGGCATTATACCTCCAGAAAACAATAATATTTCGATATAGCAAGATTTGACTTGCAATTATTTTAACACCTATTATTATAATTGGTTCTGAAAATAATACCAATCATTTTATTACCTCATTTTTGATCATGCCTGATATTCCCTCAAAAATCTTCAAAAAGAAAATGGGGAAGCTCTTATATAATAAGAGTGAATATTTTGTCACGTTGAAAATCTCAAATAAAAATCATTAAAACATAGAGGTACCATGTATCATCAACATCGTTGGACTGTAGAAAAGCTTAAAGCGCGTCTCGCATTAATCACACCGATGATTTATCAGGAAAAAGCCCCACTTCCTCCATTTTATTACCGTGAACTATCATCACCCATTGAAAAACCAGATCTGGAACCTGATTTTTCAACCTGTACAAAAATTGAGGAAAAATCAATTTGGGGAAGGTGGCAGACAAATTTTGAACTGCATACAACCTTCAAAATTCCTGAAAATTGGAATAATCAAGAATCCATCATCATGTACCTTCCGCTTGGCGGTATTGAAGGAGATTTTAGTCACCCTGAGGCACTGGCTTACATTGATGGAATTCCATATGCCCCCTGTGACCGCCATCATCGCGAGATTCAACTTAAACCAGAATGGAATGATAACCGTGACCACAGACTCTGTTTGCATGGCTGGACTGGTTTAGGATATACAGCTACGGGTGATCCAGGATTAAAATTAGAGATGGGAGAACCTTGTTTAGTAAAGATTCACACGCTGACCAGAAAATTTTGTTCACTTGCAAGAATTACTTTATCCACAATAGAGAATTTGCAAAATGACGCTCCGGTTCGGAATAAATTGTTAAATGCAATTAATGCTGCTTTCCTTCGCTTGGATACCTCTCATCCTCTGGGTGACAATTTTTATGAAAGTGTCATTCCTGCTTATGATATATTTTTAAATGAAATTCATAAAGCCGGATTACCTGAGGATGTTGTTATCCACGCAACCGGACACGCACATATAGATGTTGCCTGGTTATGGACGTTGGGTCAAACCAGACGTAAAGCAGAACGCACCCTCCACAATGTTATTCGCTTTATGGAACAATTCCCTCGTTACCATTTCAGTCAAAGTCAACCCCAACTATATGAATTTATTGAACAGGACCAACCTGATTTATTTACAGAAATTCAAAAACGAGTCTCAGAAGGTCGTTGGGAGCCAATGGGTGGTATGTGGGTGGAAGCAGATTGTAATATTTCAGGTGCTGAATCGCTTGCCCGCCAATTTCTATTAGGTCGTACTTACTTCAAAGAAAAATTTGGTAATCATTCAGATACTCCTGTCTTATGGTTACCGGATGTCTTTGGGTATGCATGGGCACTTCCTCAATTGATTAAACAAGCAGGGCTTAAGTACTTTATGACCACAAAGATGGGTTGGAATCAATATAACCGATTGCCATATGATACTTTTCTCTGGCAGGGAATTGATGGAACAAAAATCCTGACCCATTTCATTACGGTCAAGGAATTAGGAAGCAGTTATACCAGCACATATAATTCAATGGCAAATCCTCAGGAAGCTTTAGGTACTTGGAATAATTTTCAGCAAAAGGAATTGCATAATGATCTTCTCATGGCGTATGGTTTTGGAGATGGAGGGGGTGGCCCAACTCTAGAAATGCTGGAAAATCTGGAAATCATGGACTCTTTTCCAGGTTTGCCCAAAGTTAGTCATTCCAGTGTAAAGGATTTCTTCGAAACAATTGAACCATTGCAATCATCACCCATGATGCCCGTCTGGAATGGAGAACTTTACCTTGAATATCATCGCGGGACCTATACTTCTCAGGCTATGATGAAACAGAATAATCGCAAAAGTGAATTCAAGATCCATGATACTGAATACCTGTCAAGTTTGGCGAGCATCCTCGATGATCATTATTCATACCCAAAATCTGAAATTAACGCTGCCTGGAAAACGATTTGTTTACACCAATTTCATGATATTTTGCCTGGATCCAGTATAGGTGAAGTATATAAAGAAGCGAATCAAGCATTTCAATTAGTAAACGATGCGCTGGAAAAAATACAGGAGTCTGCGTTAGAAAGCATCAGTAAATCATTTCAGAGTGAATTCCTATTAATCAATCCTTCACCATTTCCAAGACATGATTTAATATTTATTCCGAACGGGATTGATCTTCCATTTATCAGAGATAATCAAACACTTCTTACTCAGCCAGTAGATGGTGGAACGCTGCTTGACCCTGGAAAATTATTACCTTACAGTATCAATCCAGCATACTTGATTAATAGCAAACCAGAAGAAAAATTTGAAAATTCAATAAAAAATACACAAAATAATAATCCACAAGAATATATATTAGAAAATGAAGTGATTCGTGTTCTTTTCAATAGGAATGGGGATATTATTAGCATTTTCGACAAAGATACTGAAAGAGAAATTCTCCCACAAAGTTCATTCGCAAACCAGTTTCAGATTTTTGAAGATCGACCCCTCACCTATGATGCCTGGGATATTGATATTTTTTATGATGACAAAATGGAACTTGCT
>DAOUGX010000387.1:0-7671 GCA_034428855.1 Anaerolineaceae bacterium
GAAAATTTTATGGAAAAGACAATCAACGCCAGGATGAAGGTGCCAAGACCTAACGCTGCAGCAATGGTTCGCCATTCGTTTTTGCTAAATATCCAAATGATTAATAGGATGCTCAAACAATACCAGGAATCTCCAGAATGGGCGATGAGCGTTGAAAAACGCCAAATTACTGTTGATGATGGTTTTAATCGAATCCGATTTGTAATTTGATTGTCCCACTTAATTATTTTTGCGATCAAATCCTGCATGAAACATCCTTACATATTTTTGTAGCTGGCAGTATACCCTGAAGGTTGAAAAAGTGCAATTTTTGTTGTTGACTGACCATAAAGGCAGATTCAGAAAACCAATTTGGACATATCATTTTTCATTGTTGTAAAAAAAATATATTTTTATATAATATTCTTATTGATTAAAAATTTCATATTTTGATTCGGTGGTCGGTTTTTGATGATAAACCGGCGTCGGTTCATTGAGACCGTCGAAAAGTGCCGCCAAAAGAAAGGAACCACCGAATAAATGTCAATCTGGAAAAGTTACCAATTAACCTATAGTTTACCCGAAGCTTTAGATGCATATGAACAGGCTGAAAAACCCGCTCAGTTTATTTCTGGAGGTACTGATTTGTTGTTGGAATTACAACAAGGAGGTCATCCAGCTATTAAGACTTTAATCGATTTGAATCACATAAACGAAATGCGTGAGTTGAATATAGTTGATGAGAAACTATTCATCGGAGCTGCAGTACCTGTTAGTGAAATTACAAACTCGCCATTGGTCAAGCAGCATGCGTTAGCTGTCTCAGAGGCGACAGGATTGATTGGAGGTCCACAAGTGCGAAATTCTGCCACACTCGGCGGAAATGTCGCACATGCTCTACCGGCAGCTGATGGCATGATTTCATTAGTTGCTCTGAATGCCGAAGCTATAATTTATAGTCATAGTGGTTATTCTCGAAGAAATATCCTCGAATTATTTCGAGGACCAGGCATCTCAGCATTGGAGAAAGATGAAATTCTGGTCGGGTTTGAGATTTCCACAAAACAACCCGGAGAAGGATCTGCTTTCGATCGGGTGATGAGGCCTCAAGGAGTGGCTTTACCAATCCTGAATCATGCGGTTTGGCTGAAACGATCTGGGAACATTGTTGAGGATATTCGAATTACTTTTGGTCCATCCGGACCTACTCCTTCACGAGCTAAGCGATTGGAGGAAGTTTTCCGGGGTCAGGAGTTAAATTCTGAATTATTATCGTTTGCTAAACAAGAAATAAGAAAATCAGTTACCTTCAGAACCAGTAAAATGAGGGCAACAGCAGAATATCGCTACCTTCTTGCGCAAGCATTATTGGAAAAGGTAGTCAAAACTGCTTGGAAAAGGGCGGGAGAAAACCTATGAAAATGAATGAAAAAATTAAATTAAACGTGAATGGAAAAGAGTATTCTCTGGATATCATTGAAGGAGAGATGTTATCTGATTTATTGAGGGAAAGATTAAGGTTAACCGGTACAAAAATTGGCTGTAATGAATCTGAATGTGGTGCCTGTACTGTTGTTATCGAGGGAGAACCAGTTTTATCATGTTCATATCCAGCAGTAAAAGCGCATGGGAAAAAAATTACCACCATTGAAGGTCTGGCTAAAAAAGTTGGAACCAATGGAAATTCCTACCAGGTATTACATCCTCTCCAGGAGGCGTTTATTGAATTTGGAGCGGTTCAATGTGGTTTTTGTATTCCTGGCCAGATTATGACGAGTTATGCATTATTGCAGAAGAATCCTACCCCAGCAGTAAAAGAAATAAAATATGCATTAAAAGATACATTATGCAGGTGTGCGGGATATCCAAGTATTATTGGAGCCATTCAGGCAGCATCTGAGTCGATCCACACAGGTAAACCTGTTAAAGCACCATTGATACAAACTGCAAGTGTAAAAAGGAAAATGGTTGGGCAGGTTAGTCCACGACCAGATGCAATAGCTAAGGTAACCGGCGAAGCGATTTATAGCGATGATATTCAATTTGAGGGAATGTTACACGCCCGAGTGAAACGAGCCATGGTCCCAGCAGGAATATTGACTGAATTGGATATCTCCCAAGCTCAAAAAATCCCCGGGGTGCAGGCAATTTTGACTGCCAAAGATATTCCAAATCTAAAAACTCATGGATTGTTTATCAAAGATTGGCCAGTTTTGATTGGAATCGGAGATCCAATCCGATATGTGGGGGATGCATTGGCAATCGTTGCAGCGGATACCAGGGATATCGCCTCTCAAGCTATCGACATGATCACATTCAAGTTAGAACCCTTACCAGTGATTTCATCTGCTGTTCAGGCTCACCGGCCTGATTCCCGGAAAATTCATGATTCTGGAAATCTCCTCAAACACATCAAAGTCAAAAAAGGAGATATTTCAGAAGGATTTGAAGAAGCAGATGTGGTATTGGAACATACGTATTTCACGAATCCCAATGACCATGCTTTTTTGGAACCGGAATGCAGTATTTCACGATTTTCAGAAGATGGGAAATTAGAGATTTATGTTGGTTCACAAATTCCATATTCTGATCGTGAACAGGTCGCTGCCGTTTTGGGATTGCCAGAAAATCAGGTCAGGATCATTGGGCAATTAATTGGTGGTGGTTTTGGAGGAAAGGAAGATATTGCTGGGCAAATTCATGCTGCCCTTTTGACATTAAAAACCAGAAAACCGGTTAAATTACTTTTTGATCGCCAGGAAAGTCTAATTGTTCACCCAAAAAGACACGCCACCCAAATCAATATAAAAATTGGGTCGAAACGTGATGGAAAATTGGTGGCAGTACAAACCGAATTACATGGTGATACTGGAGCATATGCATCATTAGGTGAAAAAGTAATGACCCGGGCGACGACTCATTCTTCTGGCCCTTATGAAGTGCCTCATGTGAATATCAATTGCTATGCCATGTATACAAATAATCCTCCGGCAGGTGCTTTTCGTGGTTTTGGTGTGATGCAATCAGCTTTTGCTGTTGAATCCATCATGGATACTTTAGCAGAAGAATTAAATGTTGATCCAATAGAATTGAGAAAGAAAAATGCTCTAAGGGTTGGTAGTGTCACTAATACCGGTCAGATCTTGCGTGATAGTGTTGGATTGCTTGAATGTATCGAAAAAGTAGAAAAAGCTTTACATGAAAAAGCTGGATTAAATCCATTTACTCCTGAACAAGATTCTGACGATCCTTCCATCGTGAGAGCCTGGGGTTTCGCTGTAGCTTACAAGAACACAGGATTAGGAGGGGGAGCTCCGGATAAGGCCGGTGCTGAGGTTGAATTACTGCCGGATGGGAGATTTGAGGTTCGTTCCGCTTCCGCTGAGCTCGGACAGGGTCTACCAACAGTCTTACAATTAATTGCAGCTGAAGAACTCAATCAATCCACAGAAAATATTAAGGTCTTACTATCGGATACTGATTTAACCCCTGATGGGGGACCTACGACAGCATCCAGACAGACATATGTCACAGGAAATGCGGTTAAGTATGCATCAAAAGCTATGCGTGATATGTTGGCCTCTGAATTAGCTGAAAGGTATGATATTTCACCTGAAAAAATCGAATTCAAAGAAGGTTTGGCTGTTATCGATCGAATCGAAGTACAACTCTCTGAGATTTCTGAAAAATTAAGAAAAGATTCCATTGTTCCAAAGGTTGCTTATACTTACTGGGCTCCAGAGACCAAACCCTTAGGACAAGGGGGCGATATGCATGTGGCTTTCTCATTTGCTGCCCAGGCAGCCCTGGTGGAAGTGAATACTCTGACAGGAGAAGTTAAAGTCCCAGAGGTAATTGTGGCCAACGATGTAGGCTTTGCTATTAATCCATTAGGATTGAAGGGGCAAGTAGAAGGTGGAATCGTCATGGGTATTGGTCATGCTCTGGTAGAAGATTTTGTGATTGATGAAGGAATTGTCATTACTGACCGGCTGGCAAAATACCGAATTCCATCCATTTATTATTCACCGGAAATCACATCTTATCTTGTTGAACACCCAACCTCAGATGGTCCTTATGGTGCAAAAGGTATTGGTGAAATTTGTTTAATTCCAACAATTCCTGCAATTACTAATGCTATTTATAACGCAATCGGTGTGAGGGTAGATAAATTACCTGTTGATCAAGAAAAGTTAATCGCAGAACTTTCGAATAAAAAACAGTTAGCATAAAAAAAATAATTTCTTTAGCAAGAACAGAAGGATTTTTTAAGAATTCTTCTGTTTTTTTGTTATTGATGACATTAATCTTAAAAAATAAAAAATTTGTGATAATTTTCACATGACAAATAATCAATATTATTGTATAACCAATAAGGTTTACCAAATCCTGGATCTATTTTTATTAGGAGAATTCTATGTGGCATCTCATTGTTCTTGTGGGGATACTTTATTGTGCATTTCAAGCAGTACGAGATAAAAGGTTATTGGTTTCAGCAATTTGGTTAGCCGGAACAAGTGCTTTGGTCGCGATTATGATGTATTTAATGGGTGCTTATCAAATTGCAGTGATTGAACTGAGCGTCGGAGCGGGTTTGGTGACAGTGCTATTTGTTTTTGCAATCAATATTGCTGGAGATGAACCAATCCCTAATTTATCTTTTATACCAAAATGGGTTGCCAGATTCCTGACGATTATTGCTATTGGATTAATTGGATGGCAATTATTTCCTTTATTAAATTTTCCTATAAATCTTAACCAGGATTTGGGTTTTCAACAAACCGTATGGGAAGGACGAAAAGCTGATTTATACCTTCAAGTGGTAATGATTTTTTCAGGGGTAATCAGTATGTTGCGATTATTAACGGATGAGCAGCAGAAAAGATTATCCCATCAGGAGGTACATTGATGGTTATTAACACTGCCTTGGTTGTTTTGATTGCTGTCATAGGTTTGTTTGGAATAGGATTATATTGTCTTTTAGTTACCCGTAATTTAATCCGTTTGGTGGTTGGTTTACAAATTCTGGTCAAAGGTTCGATGCTGGTACTTTTATTTGTTGGTCAAATTCAAGGTGTGCCCAGTGTTGGCCAATCTATGGCATTAACTGTGATCGTAGCGGATACGATTGTCGCGGTAGTCGGTTTAGCATTAGCAGTACAGGTTAAAAGAAGTGTTGGAAGCCTGGATATTGCTGATATTTCAAAGTTGAAGAGGTAAGTCATGATACAAATAGAACCTCTGGTGATTAGTGCAATTGTTCTGCCCTGGATTGGAGCTTTAGTCGTGTGGCTCATCGGGGATAAACACCAAAAATCACAACATTTAATTGCAGTAATTTTTTCAATTATTGCTGCGCTTGCCTCCGTTGCTATGCTCTTCTCTTATAAAAGTGGAACAGTTCTTTCATTCTCGATGGGGAGTTCATTTGGTGACTTTTCTTTCACAACCGATGGATTAGGGTTGTTCCTGGCGATAGTAGCAACAGTAATTGGTGCATTGGCAGTCATTTTTTCTGTCGATTATATGAAGGGTGCTGCTCAGTTAGGCCGATATTATGCCTTCGTTTTATTTTTTATCGGTGCAATGGTAGGGTTAGTGTTAACCAGTAACCTTCTTTTAATGTTCATTTTTTGGGAAATAACCGCATTATGTTCTTATGCGTTGATTTCCTTTTATAATGACGATCCAAAAGCTGTAGCAGGTGGAATGAAGGCTTTAATCATGACACAAGTAGGGGGACTAGGATTATTATTGGCTGCGGTTTTACTTTTCGCTTATACAGGTAACTTTGATATAAATGTTTTAATTGCAAATACCTCAATTTTACCGGCCAATATTTTATCGATTTTGGCTTTTGGAATGTTGATCGCGGCTGCTGCTAAATCAGCTCAATTTCCATTTCAGACCTGGCTTCCGGATGCGATGGAAGCGCCATCCCCCATCAGTGCTTTGATTCATGCAGCTACCATGGTGAATGCAGGTGTATATCTGCTGGCCAGGTTTTTTCCTGCTTTCAAAGATGTTCCAGGGTGGACGATTACAGTGATGCTCGTTGGAATGATCTCAGCTTTGATGGCAGCTTTAATGGCTTTAGTGTCCAATGATCTTAAACGGGTGCTAGCATATTCAACTGTCAGCCAACTCGGGTATATGGTCTATGCAATTGGTGCAGGAGGAATTTTATCCTCCCAGTTTCATCTTTTCAGCCACAGTGTTTTCAAGGCATTATTATTCCTGGCTGCTGGTGGAATCATCCATTCTGTTGGAACAAGAGACATGAGAAAAATGGGTGGTTTGGGTAAAGAATTACCTTTTGCCAGGATTGTATTCATTGTTGGCGCATTGGCTTTGGCAGGTATTCCAATTTTCAATGGATTCTGGAGTAAAGAGTTGATTTTAGAAGCAGGACTGGAACATGGAAACCCAATATGGATTTATGTAATCATGCTCCTGGTTGCTGGAATTACAGCTTTATATACGGTTCGTTGTGTCTGGATGGTATTTTATGGGGAAAAGAAATTTGCAGATCATGTCCATCCGATTGGGAGAAATATGAAAATCGCTATGACACCTCTTGCCATTGGGGCATTGTCAACCTGGTTACTCATCTCCCAATTTTCTTCATTAATGAGTAAAACTTTACCCAAACATGCTATCGAACCGATTGATTTACCAACTCTTTTTAATCATATCGTCCTGACACCAGCCACCTGGATAGCTTTAGCAATAATAGCGCTTGGCATAATGACCTGGTTTGGTCGAGAGTCGCTATCTGGGTTTCAAAAAGCTTTCAAGCCAATTGTAGTGGTATCTGAATCTGGTTTTGGATTTGAAGTTATCAATAAATGTATTGTTGAAACTACAAAAGGCATTGGAGAAAAACTTCGAGCAACGCAAACTGGAAAATTAAATTGGAATGTTTTCTATATATTGATTGCTCTGGTTGTTGTCTTTGCAGTTTTGATTGTAGGAGCTTAATATGAATATTAATACCGCATTTTCCTGGCTGCTAATACTTCCATTGATTTCTTCTGCGGTTATTTATCTGGTTGGGAGGTTTTTTTCAAAAAATCCCAGCAACATAAGTAAAACCAATCCAGTACGTTGGTTAGCTTTACTGGCTTTGTCAGGTACTGGTTTTTTCTTATATTTTCTAATCAAAAATGCTTTTGCTACCGGTCAGACGCATTATCAGAATTTCGGTGAAATCTGGTTCAGATTTGATGGAATAAGTATGATGCTTTCATTACTGGTCCTGGTATTAGGTGTCCTTGTTACAATTTATTCATTCGCTTATATTGGTCATGAATCAGGTCAGGAAAAATTCTACGCTTTATTAGTCATTATGATTGGTGCAATCAATGGTTTAGGTTGTGCTCTTGATTTGTTTAATTTGTGGGTCTGGTTTGAAGTTATGACAATCAGCTCGATTGTTTTGGTCGCTTTTTATAAGAATCAAGCATCCGCTTTAGAAGCAGGGGTGAAATACTTAATTCAAAGCGCAACAGGGTCTGTCATGGTTGTTCTCGGAATTGCTTTCATATTTCTTGACACCGGTTCCTTAAATATTGAAATGTTACGAATGTCAATTTCTGAACCATCTCCATTTTTATTGATTGGCGGAGGTCTCTTAGTCATTGGGTTTGGGGTAAAAATAGCGATGGTGCCTTTACATACCTGGTTGCCGGA
>DAOUGX010000388.1:0-3643 GCA_034428855.1 Anaerolineaceae bacterium
AAAAGCAATTATGCTTGATAAATGGAGTAGGGCTTACCTTGCTCTTCTCATTATATTTCCATTTAAAATGAAAACCACGAGTACAGGTGCACTCGTGGTTGAAAATTTAAATATCTTCAATCAGTGGGTGCAAACCTGTATTATTTTCAGAACAACGACCAAAGCCTTCTTAGTCAAAAAACACCTTTTCCTTTCGATTTTTTACCAGTTTACCGAACCAAAGTGGAATGGTCAAGGTTTGTTGATGCCAAAATTCCAAAAACTCTCCCTGTGGATAAAGTGTACTGGCCATTTGACCAGGAACGTTCACTTATCAAAATCATTGATCAATTAATGATAGACAAGGCAAACATTATCCGTTATGATTTGCAAATCAATGAAAGATTTCCAGCATCAATCTCAAACACAATTACCTCAGTGGGTTATGGCAAGATTTCCCCGCATAACCAGTATCTGGTTACGCACACCAAACTGGTTTCATCAAGCTGTACGTTTTGGAATGGTAGGAGTCCTGAACACAGGTGTGGATTTAGGTTTCTACTGGATCCAGACCCGATGGATTCCATTCTTTGATGATGAACACGTGTTGGCCAAAGCAATCTCTTATACTCTGGGGGTCATTAACAGCTACATCTGGAATCGTAGTTTTACATTTCGAAGCCAGGTGCGTTCTCCCAAAAGGTTTTTACTATTCTTTGCCATCAATCTGATAGCGGTAGGAATCAACAGTGGCATGATGGCATTGGCTTTACATGGTTTAAATCTACCGGAATGGGTGGGGTTGGTAATGGCAACTGTGGTTACCATGACTTTTAATTTCACCACCAGTAAATTTGTTGTTTTCAAACAAACTGCAGGAAACAACTAACTTTTTTGTACGCGTAATTGAGCTATACGCGCCTGGAGATAAGGGCTGAAATATCCAAAATAGCGTTCCTGTAATTCAGGAATCTGCCAGTCTTTGCCGGTTACTTGATTTCGACAGGTTGAAGCTCCACAACCACAAGGAAATTCATCGAAATGGTTATCTTCGCTCATGGCATAATCGAAACACAATTCCTCCCCCACAGCAATATCCCGCATGGCTACCAGAGAAATGGGGGTGTTGAAACCGGCATTGGGATTGCAGGAATGATTAAAATAATCTGCTGGATCACCTTCCAGTAAAGGAACCTGAAATAGATGGTCCCAAATTTGTAGTCCATGGGATTTGTAGAATGGCGATAACTGTTCATATTCCTCATAGTTAACGACTCGCCCACCCCACATAGCTAATAACTCATCTTTCTGGATGGGTTGGATTGCAAATAAACCAAAACTACCTTTTTGTGAGAAAGATCGCATCTCAATTTTTGGATTGAGGTATGAATATTGAGGTTCTGCCATGAAGTGAATTCGCCTTTCTGTGGTACCTGGAAATGAATTTTTCTGATTATAATCCAAACGCGAGCAACCCTGCACATAATGAGATCTGTTGATAGTAGGGATTCAAATTTGACTTTTTCATCAATGGTAAATCCTGGTCCAGGACCCAATAGAATTCTTCCTCCCAGGAATCTGAATACTGGCTGGCAACTTTCCGCATTTCTGAATTGGAAGTGAACATCAAATCCCCAATAATTAAGCGACCACCCGGGTTAAGGTGTTTGTTCCAATAACGCAATATCTGTTCAATTTTCACTGAGATTGGAAAGTGATGGAATACATAAGCAGACACAATAACGTCATATTTTTCAGGGAAACCAGACGGTAAAGGGTCTCGTACGTCAGCCATCGCGAATTGGATGGAAGGGTATTTATTCCTGGCTTTATCAATCATTCTGGACGAAAAATCCGATGCCCAAACAGAACAACCTCTTGTGAGATAAGCTGCACCCAGGTTACCGGTGCCACAACCTAGATCCAAAACCAATTCACCCGGTTTCAGGTGAGCAAGTTCCACCATGGAATTAAATAAATGGGCATAACCTGTAAATGGGAAACCGGACTCCGCTTCGACATCATTATCATAATTTTCTGCCCAGGGGTCAAATTGCTCTGGTAGGAATTCCATGTTGCTCCTTAGGTTATTGTTATTAATAATTGAGAATTATAAATGAATTGCTTGGTGCAGAATAATTCATTTTAATTCAGTTATGTTTGCAAAATGTGGAGTAAAACACATTTTACATACGTAATTTGTGTAAATTCTCACGTTTTACATATGTATTATGTGGAGATTATCACGTTTTACATACGTATTATGTGATATAATCTTTTAAACATCCTCAAATAAGCAAACGACAGGAGTTCCCATGAATAGAGATGCATTCTATACTCTCGTAAAGTGGAAAGAGTCCAAATTTCGAAAACCATTAATTATCAAAGGTGCCCGACAGGTAGGAAAAACCTGGTTGATGAAGAAATTTGGTGAGGAACATTATTCTACGGTTGCTTATATTAATTTTGAAAATAATAATCGTATGCAGCAACTGTTCGAACAGGACTTTGATATTAAGCGGATCATTTTTGGTTTACAAATCGAAGCAAATACTCAAATAAATGAAAACACATTGATCATACTTGATGAAATTCAGGAAGTCCCTAAAGCTCTCACAGCTTTAAAATATTTTTTCGAAAATGCTCCGCAACTTCATATTCTAGCTGCAGGTAGTGCTTTAGGGGTTGCAATTCACGAAGGTATTTCATTCCCGGTTGGGAAAGTAGATTTTTTAGATCTATTTCCAATGACCTTTCTTGAATTCTTGAGAGCAACTGAAAATGAACAACTGGTAGAGTTAATTACATCTAAAGACTTCTCACTCATATCAGTATTCAAAGAGAAACTCATTGATCTTTTAAAACATTATTACTTCATTGGTGGGATGCCCGAGGCCGTATTATTGTATAAAGAGACGTCAGATTTAAACCTGGTAAGAGAAGCTCATCGTCGCTTATTATATGCATATGAACAGGATTTTTCTAAACATGTTCCGGTGAATTTGTTGCCACGCTTGCATATGGTCTGGCATTCGATTCCAACTCAATTATCCAGAGAGAATCGGAAATTTATTTATGGTTTGGTTAAGGAAGGAGCAAGAGCGCGAGAATATGAAGTTGCTTTACAATGGTTGTTCGATATGGGTCTTGCTTCAAAGGTGACCCGAATAACAAAACCAGATATTCCTGTAAATGCTTACCTCGATCCAAATTCATTTAAGTTGTTTATGAATGATGTTGGTTTATTGAGCACTTTGAGCAATCTTGATGCTAAGAGTTTATTAGAAGGAAATCGAATTTTTGAAGAGTTTAAAGGAGCATTAACAGAACAATTCGTTTTCCAGGAATTACGATCCATGAATAACATAAATCCTTATTATTGGTCAGCAGATAGAGGTCTGGCAGAAGTAGATTTCATAATTGAGATTGCAGGAGAAGTGATTCCCATCGAGGTTAAATCTAGCACAAATTTACGTGGAAAAAGTTTGAAAAGTTATTATGAACGATTTCAACCAATAAAAGCAGTACGAGTCTCAATGGCTGATTATCGGGATGAAGGCTGGCTGCTGAATATTCCTCTATATGCCTTGAGTGATGCATTAGAATTGGTCAACCTGTGATTGTAGATCACTTTTGGTATCTTTTATTTCTTCAAAATTGTTTC
>DAOUGX010000389.1:0-2413 GCA_034428855.1 Anaerolineaceae bacterium
GGGAAGTTTCTTTAATTGGAAGAAAAACAAAAGAAAGGAAAGAAAGGTAATTGCTAAAATAATGATTTCAAATAAGCGCATGCTGCACCCCGTAAATGAATTATACGCATAGCTTATCATTGATGAAGGCGATGGGCAAGGGGAATTAGCTGGTTACTCCCGGCTGACAGACGCCCTTTGGGTACACTCAGGGATTATCATAAACCTTCGAATGGAAGCAGTGTTACTTCCATCCAAAATCCAGATTTGTGAAAAACAATCACTTCTACCCAGGTGTAATTTTGCCAAATCATATAACAAAACACGTCCAAATTGTATAATAAAAACGGTCCAAATCATATAACATAAAACGTCCAAATTGTATAATGGTGATAAAATAGGTATAATAATTTCCTTTTCAATCTTAATGGAGAGAATAATCATGGCGCGAAATTATATACCTCGAATAGCTGATTTAATCCTGAAGGAAAAATTAGAAACCTCTGGTGCTGTATGGATTAGAGGTCCAAAATGGTGTGGAAAAACCTGGACAGCCAAACAACAAGCCAGAAGTTCGCTTATGATGCAGGACCCAGATCAAACGTTTAATTATTTGCGGACTGCGGAGGTAAAACCCTCTTTATTATTAGAAGGAGATACACCGAGGCTTCTGGATGAATGGCAAATGGCTCCAGTTTTATGGGACGCAGTTCGTTATGCCGTTGATATTCGTGCTGAAAATGGTCAATTCATATTAACAGGATCAACTCTTCCATTAGATCATGAAGTTAAGCATACTGGAACAGGACGTATAACAAGAATGTTAATGCGTCCGATGAGCCTATTTGAGTCTGGGGAGTCTACTGGACAAGTTTCATTAAACGAGTTGTTTAATGGTGAAGAGCCATTTGGAAAAATAAAAATGGAGATAGAGGAATTAGCATTCGTCACGGCAAGAGGAGGATGGCCAGCAGCGATTAGTGTTTCTAATAAAACAGCATTGGCACAAGCTAATCAATACCTGGAAGCTGTCGTTGATACGGACATTTCTGAGGCTGATGGGGTAAGAAGAGCTCCATCCAAGGTTAGGACATTTTTAAAATCTATTGCTCGAAATACCGCCAGTACTGCTTCTTTAGAAACCATTCGAAATGATTTAAAAGGGGAGGATGAAAGCCTTTCTACTTTGACAATACGATCATATATCAATGCACTTGAAAGAATTTTCGTAATCGAGGAACAACCAGCCTGGGAACCTGCTTTGAGGTCAAAGACAGCAATAAGAACTTCTGCAAAACGACATTTTGTCGATCCCTCGATTGCTGTCGCCGCTTTGGGAACAAACCCAGAAGGACTGCTCAAAGATTTCAATACATTTGGACTATTGTTTGAATCATTATGTATACGGGATTTACGAATTTATGCTCAAAGTATCGAGGGTAATATTTATCACTATCGAGATAAAACTGATTTGGAAGTAGACGCTATTGTTTCACTTCATGATGGTCGTTGGGGAGCGATCAAGATAAAACTTGGTCAAAAACAAATCGAAATTGCCTCTGAAAACCTTTTGAAACTAAAAGAAAAGGTAGATGAAGAGAAAATGCAACCCCCATCGTTTTTGATGGTACTGACGGGAAATGGTTTTGCCTTAAAACAAAAAAATGGTGTGTTGGTTGTCCCTATTGGATGTTTAAAAAATTAATTTTATTATCTATTCGATATCTATTTAAGAATTAACCTGCCCCATTAATTTTGAGGCAGGATTTTTTAATTGGCAATTGTCTTTTACTGTAGCGAACGAGCAATCTCCAAAACCTGGTCCTTTGTAAAACCACCTCCATATGCGGTTTCGGATGCCGAAACACTAACATGAATTCGCATCCCATTCTCTTCCCAACTAACTGCGTGATTGAAAGGACCAAAAGACCGATAAAATCCTTGGTTACCGTTAATATCGACGGAGTCTCCTTCCACAGACCAATCCTCGCCTGGATTGGCAGCTATTTCAATTAAAGGACGGATCACTATGAGTATCTCTGCAGTCCCAGGATCAGAACTTGTTGATGTATATGATAGTCTGATTTGCTTCAATTTGGCATCATATGTTCCATGATCGAATACAAATCCTTCCGGTAAGATGGTGGGCGTTAGGACTGAAAAACCACTGATTATGGCTGCTTCTTCAGGACTTTTCAAATAATCCGGACGCAACTCTGAGCCAGGTATTGGGTCATATACCAACGATTCAGCTACCCGAATCAATTCATCGGGTGAGGTACAAAATTCATAACGTCTATCGACACAGCCATCATGCCGAAGTTCAAACCGTCTTTCTCCTTCAGTCCATCGCAAACGATAAGTACCATGGTATCCCCATTTGTAACTGGAAGAACTGCTGTCTGTAAAATAATTACCAACTACATATTCTCCA
>DAOUGX010000390.1:0-1565 GCA_034428855.1 Anaerolineaceae bacterium
CGATGAAGAAGGCATTAAAGAATTCGAAACAGAATATTTGCTGGATCCTAATTATGACCCTGAATTATGGTTTGCTGCAGAAGTAGATGGCGAATGGGTAGGCATGATTTATGGGAACAAATCGACGCCATTTGGTAAAGATTATGGTTGGGTATCCATCCTGGGTGTTAATCGTGATTGGCGAAGTAAAGGAGTAGCAAAAGCGTTAATGTTACATTTTTTCCAAAAGATAAAGGAAAATGGTAGCAATAAAGTGGGATTAAGTGTAGATTCAGATAGTCTGACCGGGGCTACGAAATTATATGAAGCTGTCGGGATGTATGTCATTGAACAATACGTCCGGATGGAGAAGATTCTGCGCGATGGAATTGACTTACGCGTAAGAGGATTAAACCAGGCATGATCAGGCAAATTTTCCCTCGAGGGTAGGATATAGATGCAACGATATCGCATCCCAGCCAAATTCACCAGAACCGAGATTGTCGTGGTCAACTCCCGATTTATCGCCAGTGTTGCACCGGTATTCAGTGTGGAAGAAGCTCGTGCTTTCATTCAAACCATTAAGCAGGAATTCTCCGATGCAACGCATAACGTACCCGCCTTTCTGGTTGGGTATGGGCAGTCCGTCATCGCCCATTGCAGCGATGATGGTGAACCCTCGGGAACAGCAGGGCGCCCAGCATTGGCAGTTTTGCAGGGGAGTGGATTGGGTGACATCGCTGTAGTGGTGACCCGTTACTTTGGTGGCACGAAATTAGGCACCGGGGGATTGGTACGGGCGTATACAGACGCTGTCAAAGCAGTTCTGGAAATATTACCATTAGCCGAAAAAGTGCCGACCTATACAGTCATGCTGGTGATTCCATACTCGTTATTTGAACAAACCAAACTGATCATTCAAGAGTTTGACGGAATAATCGTGGATGAAGAATTTGGCGCAGAGATTACGATCAGTATTCAGTTTCTGGTAGAGAAATTCGAGCCATTTAATCACAGAATGGTCGAACTTTCTCGTGGGAAAATCCATGCCGAAATCATAGAAACCAATCCAGCAACCATTATGCCAGTTTAGTCCTTTTTTTAAATTTATTCTTACAATTCTGATTGTTGTTTTTTTATGATTTAAGTCATAATATAGAAGTAACTTTATACATTTGATTTTAATAATTGAATAAAAATTGTAGGTCGTTATACTTATTAAGTAGATATTATTTATGAATTTATTCAATTATTATTGAATCCGAGGAGGGACGTTTGAACGCAATGCTGAAAAAAGCTTTGACGTGCCTGCTTTTAGGTGTTTTATTTCTTTCCATCACCCTGGTAGCATCAGCACAATCCCAACCCGATGTGCGCATCAATACGATATCAACGATTGAACTACCTGATTCAGTTAACCTGAAAGTGTATTTTAATTTCTTTGATAAGGGTACCGGCCAGGCAATTACTGATGTTACACCGGAAGCTGCCCAGATCAACCTTTTAAATACAGGGTTAATTTCAGGTGGAGAAATTAAACAACCGGACATCCCCATTTATATCACCATGGTTCTGGATGCCAGTGG
>DAOUGX010000391.1:0-2660 GCA_034428855.1 Anaerolineaceae bacterium
TATATCTCTGAATTATTTTTATAAGGTATCGCATGCACTTATCAATCGTCGTTCCGGTCTATAACGAAGAGGAAACTGTTCCTTTCCTGTACCAAGCAGTTCTGGATGCAATGCAAACAATCCAGCAACCCTGGGAATTGATTCTGGTGGATGATGGTAGCAAGGATCAAAGTTTTGCGCGCCTGGCAGACCTGGCGGTCAAAGATCCTCAGCATGTTCGGGTGATTGGGTTACGCCGAAATTTCGGACAAACTGCGGCTATTGCAGCTGGAATTGATCATGCCCGTGGAGAGATCATTGTCTTAATGGATGCTGATCTTCAAAACGACCCGCAGGATATTCCAATTCTTCTGGATAAAATCTATTCCGGATACGATGTGGTCAGTGGTTGGCGATCAAAACGCAAAGATACGTTCATCACCCGCACCCTGCCTTCACTCTTTGCCAATAAATTGATCTCAATCGTGACAGGTGTTCACTTACATGATTACGGCTGCACGCTTAAGGCCTACCGTCGCGAAGTCATCACTGGATTTAGACTTTATGGCGAAATGCATCGTTTTATTCCGGTGTACGCTAATTCCGTTGGTGCAAAAATGATTGAAATACCGGTACGACATCATCCCAGAAAATACGGAAAAGCCAAGTATGGACTGGAACGTACCATAAAAGTTATTCTGGATTTGTTTACAGTGAAATTCCTGAACTCGTATGCCAATAAGCCAATTTACCTGTTTGGCGGAACAGGGATCACGATCATGGGTATTTCCGGGATCATTTTGTTATATCTCTTTTTTAGAAGAATACTCGCTCAAATCCCGGTTCTTGATTCTCCGTTATTCATGTTATCCAGTATGTTTTTTATCCTTGGTTTTCAGTCGATACTGATGGGTCTGATTGCTGAATTGTTGGTGCGTACGTACCATGAAGCACAACATAAACCGACCTACACGGTTAAGACTACCATTGGTATTGAGAATACTATTAAGAAGGAAATCTAATTCAATTTTTCTGTGGTTAAGAGGTGATTATCCTTTATCTCCCAGATTTGGGTTGCAAAACCTTCGATAAAAAACCGGTCATGGACTACAGCAAGTATGGAGCCATCAAATTGTGATAATGCTTTTTCAAACTGGGTGCGTGAAGGAATGTCCAGATGATTGATGGGTTCATCCAGAATGAGAAAATTACATCCTTGCGCGACCAGACACGCCAATGATAATCGTGCGCGTTCCCCATATGATAAATGCTTTACGCTCTTAAAAACATCATCTCCTTTAAATAAATATTTGGACAGGAAACTTCGGTTTTCTGATTCATTTTGAGATAACCATTGGCTGATCGTTCGTAAAACATTGATATCCGGGTCCAGTTCATTCTGTTCCTGAGACATATATCCAATCTTTACATTGCTTCCTAACCGTAATTCACCATGGATGGGTGGAATTTCTCCAATAATTGTTTTGATTAATGTTGTTTTACCGGATCCATTCATCCCAATCAATGCTACTCGTTCACTAAAACGCAATGTAACATGAATATCATTGACCAGTGTTTCGGTTCCATATCCAATATTTAAATGATTAAGGATCAGGACATCTCGGCCGGAGGTAGTTGTTTCCTGAAAGTCCACACGCATCTGCCAGGTTCTGGCAGGTTTTTCCACGCCATCCTGAATCAGCTTTTCTACTCGTTTTTCAATATTTTTGGCTTTTTGAATGGTTTCTTTGGTACGATTGGCGAAGAATCCAATACTAAAACCATCCGTTTTGGAAGGATCAGTCTTCCCACCTTTTCTGTATTTCGCCTTTGAGCGCATTTCGCTCGCAGCTCTTCTTAATCGTTCAATCTCCTCTTGCTGATCTTGAAATGCCTGTTCCTGCCGATCCTGTTTTGCAATTTTTTGTTCGAGATAATCGCTATAATTACCCCGGTAAAAAATCATCTTATGAGTATGTTCATCAAGCTCTAGAATTCCATTGACGGTGTTATCCAAAAATGTTCGATCATGGCTCACCATCAAAATAGCGCCTGAAAAGCGACTAAGCCAGTTTTCCAGCCATTCCAGCATCTCAATATCCAGATGGTTGGTTGGCTCATCTAATATGAGGAGTTGAGGGTTGGATAAAAGCACCTTAGCTAATGATAAACGTGTTTTCTGACCGCCACTGAGATGCAATACAGGTGTTTCGAGATCATAATCTCCTAATCCCAATGAACTCAGGATGGCAGGAGACTGATGATACACATCTTGAATCAGATTAATTTGTGTTATGAGCTCATCAAAGGTTGATTGTAATTTTTGATTTTCGGAGTCAATGGTCAAATCTCTGGCTAATGATGCCAACTTACCTTCCAGAGAAGTCACGTCCTCCTGAACACCTAATAAAAAACCTCCAATGGTGATATTTTCAGAAAATATGATTCCCTGGGGTAAATAACCAACTCGTAATTTTGAAGGGAAAAAGACAACAGAGCCACGATCTGATTTTTCTTCTCCAACGATAATTTTCAGTAAAGAAGATTTCCCCGTTCCATTAATTCCAACGAGCCCAAAACGTTCACCGGATTGTAATGTGAAATTGATATCTACTAAAATGGGGTCTAACCCAAATGATTTAAATAATTGAGAAACTTGAAGCATAATGACCTGCCTGAAT
>DAOUGX010000392.1:0-1885 GCA_034428855.1 Anaerolineaceae bacterium
GGTTGACGGAGACTTAATTGAACAGTTGCAGTTTGACCTTCAATGAAGACTTCTCCAACGGTGATGCTGATCTGGTTGATGTCATTCGCCATGCGCGATAATTCCTGTTGAAAAAAAATCTGTTGTGGCTTTTGGGTATTATCTACCAGATATGAATAAGCCCGATCATAATCTTTTTCGATGATACTTAAAATGTAATTGTTTACTACCCCATTCGGTGTATCATCCGGGAGGTAATCAGCCTGATTTTGCCGAACAAAAAACAAAACCAGAGCAATCAGAATCAACATCCCAATTCCAGCAATCATCCCATTTAGAAATCGATCGTTTTTCATGGTTTCTCTCCAGTTTTAATTAAAAAAGGAATGCTAATTACCATAGTAAGACATTTTACTTGCTTAACAAGTACTCCATATAAGGATTCTATGTCGCTAACAGACAAAACTAATCGAGGTTGGTTTTTTGCACAGGCCGAGAGAATTGTTTTTGAATGGCATAGAAAATTTCTTTTTGTTCATACATATGATGATCAGCTTTTTTGAAGACATCACGTAAGTTCATCATGTTCTCATTTGTGGCAAAACCAATCGCAAAGGAGATCGGGTTTCGATTCGGGTTCAAATGGTTATATTCCTGAATGACCTGATTGATACGGTCGATGACTTTTAAAGTGGTTGTGGTGTTGGTTTCAGGCAGGAGAATAACAAATTCATCTCCACCAATTCTGGCGATGATATCGTCCGGGCGAAATGCTTTTCGGATCACCTGGGCTGCCACTTTTAATTGGTCATCACCGACCGCATGCCCCTGGGTATCATTGATCTCTTTAAGTCCGTTCATGTCCATCACTACAATACTGATGGGCTGCTTTCTGCTGTATTGTAATCTGTCAATTTCCTGTTCAAAAAATTGACGGTTATACAGACCTGTTAAAATATCATGTGTACTTCGGAATTCCAGCGCAACCTCTGCTTTTTTCCGTTCGGTCACATCGATGATAAAATGCAGGGTTGCCAGTTCACCTTTCCATTCAATACGAATACCACTGGTCTCCACCCATCGATAAGAATGGTCTTTTCTCACCAGGCGGAATTGGTAACGCCCTTTTATATCTTCACCACTGATTCTTCTTTGGTATATATCCAATACCATCGGGATATCATCCGGATAAATCAGCTTCACAAACGAGTCATTAATGATCTCATCCATTGGATAGCCAGTTAATTCACAGGTCATCGGATTGCAAAAAACGATTAATCGGTTCTGGACGACCAGGATACTTTCAGCTGCATTATCAAATAAGAGTCGATACTGTTCTTCCGATTGACGAATGATTTCCTGTGCTTGCCGGTGATCCGTAATATCATGCAGAGTAACCAGTTTACCCGTTAAGCTGGATTTTTTATCCAACATAGCCAGATTGCGCACTTCATAATCTCGTATATTATCTTGTTTGATCTGAACTTCCGATTTCTCACTAATCGATTGCTGTACAAAATCCGCCAGATCCGGATATTCATGACTGATCTGTGTAAATGGTTTCCCGATCATTTGGGTCGAGAGCTTTAGAATCCTTGCAGCTGCTGGATTGAAATCGACCATACGGTTTAATTTATCCAGCACAATAACCCCATCCAGCAGATTTTCCATCAAATGCGAACGGGCAATGGGTACAACGTCCAGTAACCCAAAACGGAAGAGGGCAAACATAAAGAATATGCCACTCACTGTAAACAGAAATGGCGTCAAATCCAAACCTGGAAATGGGCTATATCCGAGCACACTGATGATATTTCCTACCCAGGGGAGTAATAATCCAATTAAGAGCAGTCCTGCCTGAAACTGAAAGAATAACTGCTCCTGAATAATTTTCCGAAAAATTATT
>DAOUGX010000393.1:0-1595 GCA_034428855.1 Anaerolineaceae bacterium
ATGTGATAAATACCTCCAGTCTGATTGAATAAATCAAGTGTTTCTTCTCTTAAGTTACCAATCATTTTCGAAGACAAGATAGCTAACATTCGTGCCCAGGTGGGATTACCAATCTGGTCATCCACAATCTTTAATACTTCATTATTCTGAGCCCAGCCAATGAACTTCTTCACAAATCCACCTGTACGCATGCTATACACCCAACTCGTCCGAAAAATAATACCAGGACATCGACTTTGAAGGATTGCCTGTTCACCAGATAATTTTGATTTTCCGTAGACGTTTATTGGGTTAGGAATATCCTCTTCTGTATATAGTTCTCCTTTTTCCCCATCAAATACATAATCTGTGGAGAAATGAATAAGAGGAATGTTAAATTTTTTACAATAAATTGCTATTTCTCCTGGAGTGTGGCAATTGACCAACATTGCTTTCTCAGGTTCTAGTTCTGCCTTATCCACATCAGTATAAGCAACAGCATTGTAAATTAAGTCTGGTTTGACTTCATTTATCAATTTAACAATATCATTTGGTCTTGTAAAATCGATATCCGGGTAGTCAACTGCCACTAATTCACCAAAACAAAATAATGTACGGGTCGCTTCGTAGCCTAATTGTCCATTTGATCCCAAAAGTAAAATTTTCATTGGTGGGCAAACTCTTTGCTAAGTTCTAATAAATATTGGCCATAGCCATTGCCTTCGTATTGCTTTGCCAGGGAAACTAATTGATCCACATCGATAAACCCTTTTCTGAAGGCAATCTCTTCTGGGCAGGATATCATCATTCCCTGCCTTTCCTGAACAGTCTGAACGAATGTTGAGGCTTGGAGAAGAGCTTCATGTTTACCTGCATCTAACCAGGCAACCCCTCTACCCAGCACTTCAACAAACAATTTTTCTTTAGATAAATACAACCGGTTAATATCAGTTATCTCAATTTCACCTCTAGGTGATGGCTTTAGATTGATGGCGTACTCCGTGACATTTGAGTCATAAAAATAAATTCCTGGCACTGCGTAATTGGATAATGGTTTGGATGGTTTTTCCTCTATGCTGTAAGCTTTCCCTGAAGAGTCGAATGCCACTACACCATAGCGTTCAGGATCACGAACAGGATAGGCAAAAATAGTGGCTCCTTCTTTTCTTTCTGCTGCAGATTGCAATATCTTTCCCAACCCTCTTCCATAAAAAATATTATCACCTAATATCAAGGCCACCGGCTCAGACTGAACAAAATCCTTTCCAACGATAAATGCATCTGCTAATCCACGAGGTGTAGCCTGTTCAGCAAATGAAAATTTGATACCCCACTGCTCTCCAGAACCTAATAAGCGTCTGAACATTGGTAAATCATCTGGCGTACTGATAACCAAAATTTCTCTTATTCCGGCTAACATCAACATAGATAAAGGATAGTAAATCATCGGCTTATCATATACCGGTAAAATCTGCTTACTTACTGCGATTGTCAATGGATATAATCGAGTCCCTTTACCACCTGCAAGGATGATCCCCTTCATAATTATTTCTCCCTTTTTTGATAATTCTTCGTAATCCAATCTGAAAATGCTTTACTTCCAGTAACATTCTCAA
>DAOUGX010000394.1:0-16165 GCA_034428855.1 Anaerolineaceae bacterium
GAGTTAAAGTCTTTCTCATTAACTCCATGATTGAGCAAGTATTCTCCAGCAGGACTTTTGAGCGGGATTGCGCCTGCGGGAGAAATGTGATCGGTAGTTACGGAATCCCCTAACACGACCAATGCATGAGCATTATCAATATTTCGAACCTTGTTCATTTGCCCTATATGATTGAAGTATGGTGGTTCCTGCAAGTAAGTTGAATGTTCGTCCCAAGCATACATACTTAGTTTTTTTGGTGCTAAATTGTTCCAATCCTGATTTCCTGAAAAGACATTTCGATAATTGTTTTTAAATAATTCAGGATTTATGTAAGCATTTAAAATCTCCTGAATTTCATTGGATGTAGGCCATACATCACTTAAAAATACTGGATTACCTTGTGAATCAAACCCAAGAGGTTCATTACTTAAATCAATATTAATCTTACCAGCCAGTGCATAAACCACAACTAATGGAGGTGAAGCCAAGTAATTTGCCAGGGTATAGGGATTTACTCGCCCTTCAAAATTACGGTTCCCTGATAAAACTGCACTGGAAACAATTTTTTCCTGCTTGATCAGTTCCTCAACTTCTGGTAATAATGGCCCGCTATTTCCAATACAGGTTGTACACCCATATCCCACGACATGAAAGCCGAGAGCTTCCAGATCATTCATCAAACCAGAATTGGTCAGATATTCGGTTACCACCCTTGAACCCGGTGCCAGACTTGTTTTCACAAAGGAAGGAACTTTTAAACCTTTCTCAACTGCTTTCCTGGCGACCAATCCAGCAGCGATCATCACCGTTGGGTTAGAAGTGTTCGTGCAGGAAGTGATAGCGGCAATAGCTGTGAACCCATGAGATACCTGAAAGAATTGATTACCTGATTGAAGAGAATAATTTTTATTTACCTGATCCTCAGAAAAACCAAATCCTTGTTGATTTTTTGGTTTTATCATGTTTGTGTAAAAATTTTCTTTCACATTTTTTAGCTCAACTCGATCCTGAGGTCTTTTTGGACCTGCAATACTGGGAACGATTTGATCAAGATTTACCTCAATAACTTCTGTAAATTCCGGATGGGGTAGTTTGGAATCCCGAAAGAGGTTGTTCTCTTTGTAATATGCTTCAGCTAAATTAACTAGTTCTTCGGACTTTCCAGTTAAACGAAGATAAGTCAAAGTCTGGTCATCAAAAGGAAAATAAATCATGGTTGCACCCGTTTCTGGAGTAATGTTCGCAATCATAGCCCGGTCTGCAACAGAAAGATAATTCAAACCGTCGCCAAAAAACTCAACAAACTTATCGACCACACCTTTTTTCCTTAAAAGCTGAATGATAAATAATGTCAAATCTGTAGGGGTTAATCCTTCACTTAATGATCCGGAAAGATGAATGCCAATCACATCCGGGGTAAGAAACTCGAGAGGTTGTCCCATCATGGCTGCCACGGCTTCAATTCCACCTACTCCCCAACCGACGATACCGAGCCCATTAATCATTGTGGTGTGAGAATCGGTGCCCACTAAAGTATCTGGAAAAATTATCGGATCACCTTCAGTTTCTCGAATTAATACGGACTGGGCAAGGAATTCCAGGTTAACCTGGTGCACAATTCCAGTTGCAGGAGGAACGATTCGTAGATTTTTAAAGGCAGAACTACTCCATTTGAGGAATTGGTATCTTTCATAATTGCGATCAAATTCAATTTTTGCATTGATATCAACTGCATTCTTGTCTGCGAATACATCGACCATGACGGAATGATCCACAACCATATCCACGGGAATGAGAGGATTCACACTTAAAGGATCCCCACCAAAACGTTGTACTGTGGCACGCATGGCTGCTAAGTCGTTAAGAACAGGTACACCCGTAAAGTCCTGTAAAATAACCCGTCCTGGAAAGAAAGGGATGGAGGCCCTTTCCAAGGAGTTTGGTTGCCAATTGGCGAGATTGAGGGCATCCTCCATGGTGATAGTGTTGCTATTCAGGTTTCGCAACATGCCTTCTAAAAGGATTCTCAATGAAAATGGCAATTTATACAATTTATTCAAATTTTGAGGAAACAAATTTGCTAATTTTATGAATTGATACGATTTTTCATTAATGGATAGCTTAGATTTTATTATGGTTATTTTCTTTTCCATTCGATCCTCTTCCTTCTAAAAATGATTGATAATAGCCTGTGCGAATTCCGATGTCCCCAAGTTGGTAGCATTGTGCACAAATTGACCGAGATCCTGAGTTAATTGTCCTTTTTTAATTGTCTTTTCCAAAGCCACTGTAATAAGTTGTGCAGCTTCAGACCATCCAAGATATTGCAGCATGAGAATAGAAGAAAGTATTAGAGAGGATGGATTTGATATGTTCTTGCCAGCAATATCCGGTGCTGTGCCATGGGTCGCTTCAAAAATCGCAATTCCTGTTTCATAGTTAATATTGGCTCCAGGCGCAATACCAATTCCGCCAACCTGAGCAGCTAGAGCGTCCGACAAATAATCGCCATTCAGATTAGTGGTGGCTAAAACACTATAATTTTGGGGGTAGAGTAACAAATTTTGAAAGGCTGCATCTGCGATCACATCATTCATCCAGATTTTTCCACCTTCTAGTGCTGCTTTTTTTTCTTTCATGGCTACTTCCTCACCGGAAGATTTCTTAGTTAATTCGAATTTCCTGGCAGTAAAAATGGAATCCTGATAATCCGACTCAGCCAGATCATACCCCCATGTGCGAAATGCTCCTTCTGTGAATTTCATGATATTCCCTTTATGAACCAGCGTAATGGAGGGTTTTTTATGTTTGAGGGCAAATTCAATGGCAGCTCTAACCAATCTTTTGCTTCCGGAATGGGAAATTGGCTTTATCCCAAATCCAACTGAATCCCGAAAACGAATTTTTTCATATTCATCAGGATAATTTGTTTGCAGCCAGGAAATTAAAGAATTAGATTGGGTGCTGTTAGCTTTAAATTCAATTCCTGCATAAACATCCTCTGTGTTTTCTCTAAAAATGGTGACATCAATTTTTTCTGGATGTTTTACAGGAGCTGAAATACCCTCATAGAATTTAACAGGTCGAAGGCATACGTATAGGTCCAATTCTTTTCTTAAGGCAACATTTAAGGATCGAATCCCTTCGCCAACAGGTGTTGTCAATGGTCCTTTAATGCCGACCAGGTATGTAGAAAAGGCATCCAGTGTGTCCTGAGGTAACCATTCACCGGTGATCTTGAAGGATTTTTCACCTGCCAATACTTCCTTCCATTCAATTTTTCTTTGTGACTGGTAAGTTACTTCAAGAGCTTTATCTACAACTGTTATCATTGCGTTTGAAACCTCTGGACCAATACCATCTCCAGGAATTATTGGTATTGTTACAAAATCTGGTACTTGCAACTGGTGATTGAATATTTGAATAGGTGAGTAAAACTGGCTCATTTTTAAATTTTCCTCCAAAATTCCTGCTTGACTTTTCAAGCTTTAATTCCTATAATCATTATATTCAATTTCGGGACACTGTCCCACCTAATGGCACAATATCATGGATAATCTTAAAAATCAAACAATCGATCGCATAATCCAGATAATGGATTGCTTTACGATTGATCAAAATGAGTTAGGCGTTCGGGAAGTTTCCAGATTAACAGGGTTGTCATCCAGTGTGTGCGGCCGTCTTATGATGGCTTTGAAAAGTCAAGGTTTACTTATCCAAAATTTAGATTCGCGTGAGTATTCTGTTGGACCAAAAAGCTTGCGCTGGGCTGAAGTTTACACCACCAACCTCGATATTCGAAATGTAGCTTTACCAATCATAAATGAATTGTTGTTACAGACCAAAGAGACCATCAGTCTGTATATTCTGGATGGAGATGAACGACTATGCGTGGAAAGAATGGAAAGCGCGCAAAACGTCAGAATTGTTGCCCGAATCGGAAGGCGGTTACCACTCTATGCTGGGTCAGCCGGAAAATTGCTATTAGCTTTCCTCCCCGAGAAACGGCAGGAAGAAATACTGGCGAGAACGAATTTTCAACCTTTTACTGCAAAAACAATTATTGACATTAAAGTGTTGAGAGAAGAATTGAAAATTATTCGAAAACAAGGTTATTCTTTCAGTGATGGTGAATGGGTTGAAGACGCAGCAGGAATTGCTGCTCCTATTTTTGATATGAAAGGTGATATTTTAGGCGCACTGACTGTTTCAGGGCCTTCTTTTCGTTTCACCAAAGAAAAGATTAATTTGCATAAAATAAAGGTTCTTCGAGCAGCTGAACATATTTCTAAAGATCTGGGATATGTAGGTACAGCTTTCTTTTTTTCAGACCATTCCCAATAAGACTAATCAAAACAATATCCATTAATCACCCATGAAAGGGTATGCATTCATTTTTTAAATTGCCAAAGGAAAATCATACGAAGGAGTGTCATCATGATGTATTTAGAACAAAAAATTGCTGAACAATTACCTGTGTGGCGGGAACGGGTCAGTCGATTGAGAAACGAATATGGAGACTTTAAAGTTTGTGATGTAACGGTTTCTCAAATCTATGGGGGAATTCGCGGTGTTCAGATTCAAGTGAGTGACATTTCCTATGTAGATCCCCAACAGGGGATCCGTATTCGCGGATACTCTATTCCAGAATTGTTAAACATATTGCCAAAGCTTCCTGGTGCTGAATTTCCCCTGGCCGGTGGCGTGTACTACTTGTTATTAACTGGAATTCTACCGACATTTGAAGAAGCAATGATGGTAGAAGAAGAGTGGCGAGTGAGAAGTTTGATCCCAACTTATGTATATAACACCATTCGAAGAATGCCACGCGAAACCCACCCCATGACATTATTTTCCATCGGAATTATGGCCTTGCAAAAAGAATCTGTATTTGCAAAGGAATATGAGATTGGGGTTGTAAAGGATGATCATTGGAGATACTTTTTGCAGGATTCGCTAAACCTTACAGCAAAATTACCTGGTTTGGCCGCCTTTATTTACAATTTAAAATATCAGGATGGAATTTATCTCCCTCCTAAGGCAGACCATGACTGGAGTGCTAATTTTGGAGTGATGATCGATCGGGAAGCAGATCCAAAATATTACGACCTGTGCAGATTGTTTTTCTTTTTACACTGTGATCATGAAGGTGGAAATGTTTCTGCACATGCCACCCACCTGGTGAGTTCAGCTTTATCCGATGTATATCTCTCCTGTTCAGCAGGTATGAACGGTCTGGCTGGTCCTTTACATGGTTTAGCCAATCAGGAATGCCTCAAATGGTTATTAGATGTGCGTGAAATTTTTGGCGGTTTACCTTCCCAGGCACAATTAGATGGATTTTTGCGTCAATCATTAAATGAAGGAAAAATTATCCCTGGTTATGGGCATGCCGTGCTACGTACTACTGATCCGCGTTTCACCGCGCAACTTGAATTTGCGAGAAGTAAGAACCTTAACAGTGACTTAATCAAATTGGTTGAAATGGTATATACGACTTTGCCGGGTATTTTAATGGAAAATCGGAAGGTCTCCAACCCATGGCCGAATGTAGACGCGATTAATGGTGCTCTTCAGTATCATTTCGGAGTTAAAGAATTTGACTTTTATACTGTTTTATTTGGGGTGAGTAGGATTCTAGGTTTATCAGCCCATATTGTCTGGGCGCGAGCATTGTTAAAACCTATTGAACGGCCAAAATCACTGACAACCAAAATGTTGGAAGCGATGATTTCCACCGATAAATAACAATAAACAGAAATCATAAATTATCTTTATTTTAAGATTGGCAAGAGGTGAAAATGGAAAACGGTTCATATAAAGTTTATGGTGATAAATTAGTCTTACGGACGCGAAATCGTCTGTGTGATACGGTGGATGAGTTAATCAATAGTGGTCTATTTCTGGATTTATTGAGTAAATATGTACGTTATCTATTTCGACAACATTCGAGATTATTACGCGTATTTTACAACGAAGAAAAGGTGACTGCAGAAGAACTAAAAACCATGCAGACAACGTTGCTTTTGTTGTCAAAATTACCCGCAGAACAGGTCTGCAAAATCGTTCCCGAAAGTAAAACTTTTTTTGAAGATATAGATTTATTAAGCGATTTTGTGGAAGAATTCTATAATTTCTGGAGAAGACTGCAACGTCTCGTTGTACTTGATTCTGTGGATGATCGCCTGGATAAACGACCCTATCGCTCTTTCACAGAGACCGTCGAGAAACTTATGCATGTCGTTCGCAGTGCACAACGCGATATTCTCGAAAATGTTTCCGGTAAACACCCGCGAGTTTATCGTCAGGTTAGCGCAGGTGCAAATATAGCAGCGATCACATTGCCTTACCAAATGCCTTTCATTTGTAATTATTCGGAAAAATTATGTGATATTCTAATGACACGTCAGGTATTAATTTATCCTCCGCTAATTTTTAATACTCCAAATAATAAAAGAAGTGGGAAATTTGTCAGGGTTGATTACAATCCTATCGATCATTTGGAAATTGATCCGGAAGAGTGGTTGTGTTATCCTGCTAAAGTAGGTGAGTTGATCATTTTAGTTTATTTCACCGTACAGTGGTTTGAATTAGGTTTTTCATTAAGTAATTTGTTCGAACTGGCAGATGATACTGATCTGAAACGGAAACCGGATGCCATCTACTTTTTTGGTGTTCCGGTTGAAGGGGAAAAGAAACCTGATGTGACAGAGACAATTTTTTATGATGATCAGGAAAATGACATATTGATCGGAACAGTTCCTTTCCGAAAAGAATATGCATACTTCGGATACCTGAAGAAAATGATACTGACATTACATAATGTCAAAATGATGAAAATGGATAGAATGCCATTCCATGGTGCAATGTTCCATATTGTTTTACGAAATGCGGGAGCATCCAGTGTACTCCTGATTGGAGACACAGGTGCAGGAAAATCTGAAACACTTGAAGCTTTACGGGGTATCATCGAAGATCAGGTGGAGGATCTGATCATCATTGCGGATGATATGGGCTCCATTGAAATCCTTCCCGATGGACAGATTGTGGGGTATGGTACAGAAATTGGTGCCTTTGTACGCCTGGATGATTTACAAAAAGATTATGCGTTTGGGCAAATCGATCGTTCGATCATCATGAATCCAGACCAGGTAAATTCTCGTGTGGTACTGCCAGTAACAAAATTCAAAAACGTTGTTTCCGGCTTTGAAATTGATTTTGTTTTGTATGCCAACAATTATGATACAGTTGATGAAGACCATCCCGCCATTGAACGGATCAAATCTCCAGAAATGGCGATCGATGTTTTCCAATCTGGTGCTGTGATGAGTAAAGGCACGACAACTTCAACAGGTCTAACTCATTCCTATTTTGCTAATATATTTGGACCCCCAGAGTATCGTGAATTACACGATCAAATTGCAGAAAAATTCTTTGCTGCTTTTTATAACAAGGGTATTTATGTAGGTGAAATGCGCACCCAGTTAGGAGTCTCCGGTAAAGAGTTCTCCGGACCCGAAGATTCAGCCAGAGCATTGTTAGAAATTCTGAAAACCAAACCGAAGTAACTCGTTTTTATCACACTAGGGAGAAGTCATTTCTCCCAGTGTGACCTCAACGGACATCAAATCGTTTCCGCGGGCAAACTCAATGACCACCTTTTGATTAGGTTCATATTCAAACAAAGCATTTATGAAAGAATGTTCTTCATCAATCGGGATTTCACCAATTTTTGTGATGATATCACCGAGTTGTAAACCAGCATCAATGGCAGGGCTATTACGATCAATATCCGTTATGTAAGCTCCATAGTTGACTGGTAAGTTATACCAGGAGGCAATCCTGGGTGTAATATTCTGATATGCCGTTCCAAGATAAGGTCGGGCAAAATATCCTTTTTCAATGATATGTTGTGCAATCATGGATGCGGTGTTTGAAGGAATGGCAAAACCAAGCGCTTCAGCAGTCGCACTGGCGTTACTACTTCCACGAATGACGAGTGTGTTAATGCCTATGACTTCACCAGCTAGATTTAATAACGGACCTCCTGAGTTACCTGAATTAATGGCAGCATCTGTCTGAATCAAATCTTCTAATGCATAACCATCTCCCGAGTCTATCGTCCTGCCGGTTGCACTGATTACCCCTACCGTAACGGAATTTCGAAAAGTTCCTAAAGGCGAGCCAATGGCAATGACCGTCTCTCCTGGTTTCAGGTTATCTGAATTCCCTATGCTAGCAACACCAGGTACATGACCATCAATTTTTAATACTGCCAGATCAGCAAAGACATCTCGACTGATCAATTGTGCTGGATGTTCTGTACCGTCATTCAAGATGACGGACAAGGTATTTGTTCCTTCCACCACATGATTGTTGGTTAATATATACCCATCTTCTGTGATGATGACTCCGCTTCCACTCACCTCCTGATCAGAAGTGGTGCCAAAAAATGTCACTGCTCCACTGACATTACCTACCACTGTGACAACTGCTGCTTCCACGTCCTGAACTACTGAGGTAATAGTGGTTTCAATTTCTGTAGTTGAGAAACTTAATTCCTGGGTTGGGATGGTAAGTGTCTCCTCGATTTGATTGTCAGAAGCATTCAATGGTGAGTTATTCTGCATGATTTTCCAGGTAATGAAACTGCCTCCAATAGCACCAATAAAAGCGCTGCCAACCGCGGTCAGAATGATTAATAAAACTAGTAAAATTTTCTTCGGATTCATAATTCAACCTTTAGTACCAATCATAATCCCATTTTAATTTGGTTTCATAAGTAAAATATTAGAATGAAAAAACTCTCAGTTTTCTTCGTTCACTTATTTTGCTTATGGTTTATCACAGGTTGTTTGGCAACTAATAAGCAGGATACTACGATTCCAGAGATACCAGTAATTGTTTCCCCAATAAAAACATCTCAATCAATAACTGTTCCAGAAACTGTTACTGTCATTCCTCAGGTTGTTGAGACACCTATCCCTACCGTACTTCCAATCTCGATTTTTTCGCCTTTGACGAATTATTCAATGGATGAACTGGTAAAAATGGTATCTAATCCTTATAACCCCCCTGCTTCAGGCTCTGATGATCCTCATCAAGGTGTCGATTTTAGCGTGATTGACCAGAGCCTGCAGATTGCTTTGAAAGGTGAAGACATTCAAGCAGTGATTGGTGGGAGTGTTGTTATGAGTATGAAAGATCGTTTTCCATATGGGAATGCAGTTCTTATCGAAACCTCTTACGAAAAATTACCAGCAGAATGGATTCAATATTTAGAAAAAAATCCCACCCCAACAGCATTCGGAAATATCACGCCATTATCCTGTCCGTCAGGTTGGGATGAGCCGGTCGAAACCTCTAAAAATTTATCTTTATTTGTTTTGTATGCTCATATGGACAATGAACCAGAATTCGAAGAGGGTGATATTGTTGAAAGTGGAGATGGTATAGGCAAAATGGGTGAGAGTGGCAATACGCTCGCACCGCACTTGCATTTAGAAATGCGCTATGGATTTTCTGAGAGTTTGCAGGGTAGTATGGGACATTATAATGTCAATTCATCAGAAGACGAAATGAAAAATTATTGCCGATGGCGTGTGAGCGGCTGGTTCAGAACAATTAACCCAATAAACCTCTTGTTAATCTCAACGCGTGACTAAGGGTAAGGAGTACGCAGATCGGAATATCCCATCGCCAGCATCCATTGACAGATGACTGGTCCTCCATGTTCATCCTCTTCCGGAAGTACTCCATTTGCTTGTGGAAGCCCATTGAATCCTCTGAAATATCCAAAATCCCCAACCAATTGTTCACTGGCTGGAACCGATAAGTCCCTGTCACCAATAGCTATCGCGTGGATATGGATAGGAGATCCTGGGTATAGTTGGTCAAAATCACGCAGCCATGCTGCTAATCCGGATACTCGCAAAGCATAAATCAAAGGTTCAATATCTTCATATAGAACATTGTAAGTGCCGTATTGGATCACAGAAATATCCACAGCGCCACCACCATTATGTGTACCAAAACTGGCATCAACGAGATTCGTATAACTTCCCTGGGTAAGGTGATAACCAGTGAGTTCTAATTCACCTTCATATATCATTTGGGCATGTTGAAGCATAGAGTAAGTTCGTTGATTAATGAGCATTCCGTTTATTGAAATCATCTCATACTCGTCAGGCGGTTTCTGACATTCTATCGGTTCAGAAAAAGTCGGGGTTAATGAAGCTGTCGGAGGACTTGATAATGTCGGAATAATAGTAGGTGTAATTGACGGGGTTGGAGATATTCTTTGTGTAATCCTTGGGGATATTAATATTCGGGATGGTTGTGTGTTAATTTCCTGATCGATATTATTTTTGGCAGGAGAAAAAGCCACTATTAAAAATAGACAGACCAATATCAGGAAAATTAGACTTATGATAAATTTCTTTGAAAATAGCATTTTCATATATCGGTTGCCTGGCGAGAAAAAATCAATCAGGTTCAAAAAGCTTCTTCACAAAGTTAATATCTGTATTTTTTCCATAAACTTCTATGATGTCATTTATCTGTATTTCTGTTTCGCCATGAGGAATAATTGTTTCATTTTTTCTTTGTATACTCACAATCAGGATATCTTTAGGCAGGTTCAATTCCTTGATTAACACACCTTTATATTTTGAACCGGCCATCACCAAAATTTCTTCGTGATAAGAATTTTGATTAGCTGTCTCGATAGAAAATTCTGATTGACCAGTCATGACTTTTACAATTTCTTCTGAACATGCTTCTTCGGAAAAAATCGTCAGGAAATCTCCTTTTTTGAGAATTGTATGACCATCAACAATTTTCAATTCCCGCCCCCTTCGTAAAGATATGATTACACAATGGCCAGGTAATTTGATTTCACTGACACGTTTCCCTACGACGGAGGAATTTGCAGGAATATTCAGTTGGAAAAACCTGGTCTCATCAATTTTTCCTAATTTCACGGTTTCAACTTGTTGTTGCATATTGGCTTTTTTTGCGATTGCACGATCATAAGCTTTGATAACATCGCGACGGTAAAGAATACCGACAAGTTGTTGAGGGTTATTTTTTAAAACCACTGGAAGCATACTGATATTGTGGGAACTCATTCTATAAATTGCCTGCCACATTGGTTCATCCGGATAGGTGACTAAAATGTCATCTAACGAAGAAATATTGGATACTGGTGTGGATTCAGGTAATTTTCCCTTTTTTGCCGATTCAAGATCATTCATAGTGACAACCCCCATCATCTGATCGACATCATTCAATACAGGTATTCCCGTAAGATGGGTCTTTGATAATAATTCAGCTAAATCCTGGATGGTTTGATTGTTCTGGATGGAGAGAAAATCAGTGGACATAACCTCACCAACCGTTACTCCTTGCATAACATCGACATCTTGAACCGGATTTAAATGAATACCACGACGAGTGAGTTTCAAAGTATAAATGGAATCTTTGCTTAATAAACCAGAAATGATTGAGCTGATGACGGAAGCGAGCATCAAAGGGAGGATGAGCTGATAATTCCCTGTCATTTCAAATAAAATCATGATCGCTGTCATGGGAGCATGCATGGTGCCACTGAAGAAAGAAGCCATACCGATCAGTGCATAAGCGCCTACGCCAGCAGAAATGTTCGGAAAAACAGAATTTGCCAAATTTCCAAAACTTGCTCCTAACATACTGCCCAAATATAAGGATGGGGCGAAAACCCCTCCCGAATTTCCAGATCCAAGCGTGAAAAGAGTGGCAAGGAGTTTCAAAAAGAAAAGGGAGAGGGCCACAGTTAAAGTAAATTCTCCAAAAAGGGCAGAAGTCATTGAATCATAACCAACGCCAAATATTCTTGGAATACCATTCATTGTCTTAATGGTGAAAATTCCTAAAATTCCAAGAAACACAGCACCGATCGATGGTTTCACCCATTGAGGAATGTTTAATCCATCAAAATAATCTTCAAGAAAATATAGAGAACGGCTGAATAAAACGGAAGCAAATGCCGCCAAAATAGCTAAGAGTGAGTACAAGAGCAATTCCCAGGGACTTTTCATGAAATATTGTGGTATGAGAAATGCGCGAAAATCTCCCATGAAAAAATGAGCTATTGAATCCGCAATCACAGAAGAGATCACGACCGCTCCAAAATAAACCGAATTGATGCGGTTCAAGAGGATTTCCATCGCAAAGATTGCTCCGGTTATTGGTGCATTAAATATAGCTGCAATACCACCAGCGGCACCACATGCAACCAGTGTTTTTGTTTTTTCTTCATCTAACTTTAAAATTTGGCCAATTTTTGATCCGATCGATGCTCCAATTTGAGCAATCGGGCCTTCGCTTCCGACAGATCCACCAGTTCCGATGCAAATCGCAGAGGTGATAGTTTTTACCAACCCTACTCTCGCCTTAATCAGTCCACCTCGAAGAGCGATTGCCAACATAACTTCTGGTACACCATGCCCTTTTGCTTCCTGCGCAAAATGATAGATGATTGGTCCAGTGATTAAAGCCCCAATTACCGGAATGATAATCAGGTGGATGGGTTGATTGAAATTAAGAAATTTGACCAGATCCTCAAAAGTAAACTTTTGAACTGTTTCAATTAAATAAGTAAATAAAACCGCCCCTAATCCTGATCCTACACCGACGATTATCGCAGTCCCCATTAAGATCCCCGAATCAGATATGGGGCGTTTTTGTATTTCTTGTTTGAAATTTTGAAAAATATCCCTGATCAGAATGATTAATCCTGTTTGGTTTTTCTCCATGATGATAGATCGATATTATTCTCCATTAAAGTTACAAACAAGTATACTCCTAAAATTTAACGTATTTTTAATTTTTGTTTTTAAGTTTTATTTTAGCTAGAGCCAGAATGGAAAACACGAATAAAACCACGTAAATGGCCATTAAATTTGTGTATCCGATTTGATCTGCAATCGGACCTCCTATGTATGCTCCGACTGCACCAGCACCAGCACCTGCAAGGTTAGAAATACCCAGGAATTTTCCAGCTTGATCCTGAGGTACAATCTCGGTTCCCAGAGCCCAATTGCTGGCATAAAAGAAACCAATTCCAGCTCCTACCAAACAACCAGCAGCATACATCCAGGAGATAGCAGGTGAAAGCAGAACCAATGCTGTTCCAAGTGTGGTGAGAATGGCACTGACCAATATAATCTTTTTTGTGCCATATCGATCAGTTAGCCAGCCACTGGGTACAGCAGATAGAAGGATGAAGATTCCAATGAACATGGTAATTGAAGCGGCAGGGCCGGCTGCTTTTTCTCCCTGTAATTCGACAAAACGCTCCTGCAAAAAGTACACTAAAAATCCTGCCAGGTTGGTTGAACCTGCCAGAAAAGCTAAACGGTTAACCACCCACCAGGTAAAATTATGGTGGTCCTGAATTTTCTGCCCAATACTGATATAGACACTGCTCCAGACCCCAAATCCAATGGCAATCAACATTCCCAGCAAACCGATTGCCATTACGATCAGGTTTCCATAGGATGTCTCTTCCTGCAAGATGAAGTTCATGATTTGTCGGACGAAAAATCCGGATGCAAGTATGATTACTGTAAATGCAGCAGTCATTAATACCAAACGTATGATCGGATTCCAATCGGTTTTTTTATTTTCCAGAGTTTGCGCTTCTTCCTTTATGGTTAATGTCAACAAGAGACAAACGATGAGAACGACCATTAAGGTAATTAAAGCAGCCCAGAGATTTCCGGCACTGACCATTTTTCCGATGACAAAAGAAACAAAAATGAGGGGTAAGGGTAATTCAAAGAGTGCTTTGAAGCCAGAGAAACGGCCTCTTTTTTCTTCCGGAACCAGATCAGGAATAATTCCCTGGGTAGCAGCATGAGCTGTATTGGCGGTCATCATTGAGAGAGTGTACAACAGGAACAAGAACCAATATCCAGACATCCCATCCATAGCGGCTGTAAAACCAATAAAAATATAAATAATGATTTCACCGATTGTTCCTGCAACAATAAACGGACGACGACGGCCAAACCTGGAGGTGGATTGGTCACTAAGAAGACCCATAAGTGCCTGAATGAGGACCGCAACCATCAATGACCACAAACGCATATTTCCCAGCAGTTCACCCTTGGCTGCTTCACCCACAAAACGCTGTATTAACAATGGGATAATTAATGGTGTCAAAACCTGTGACCTGGCGGTCAATGCAAACCAATAGATGTTATAAGTAATGTAGTGGTACCAACGAATAACCCGGTTCATTATTTTTCCTCCTGTGGAAATACTGTACAAATACAATATAAATCAAGATCAAACCTTATTTTGCCTTTATTTTCTCTAAAAAATTCAATTTTTTGATCGTAAGCTTCAATTTTTACATTTAAATTATCGGGTATGTTTAAATAAATTTCCTGTTTTGAATTGTGATAATTTAGCAGGTGGATGTTGATTTCTGATTGTTTGGTCTCCCATATATCCATTAACACCGGATGGTCCGAATTGACACGAAATGATTGTGGCGAAATTAATGCTAATAGTTCATTCTGGAATGCTTTATCCGGTAGAACAAAAAATGGGGTGTGAGTTACCAATTTAGCCATTCCTAACCCATCCATAATTTTTCTGAGGATTTTGTAACCATGGTAACCGCGAATAAGTTGGTCGGTCAATCGAGAAAGTCCTGATCTGAATGATGGGTTGCGATTGAAAAATGATTCAGAAAACTTTTTAAAGGTTTTTAAAGAAAATGCATCAATGAATTGGACAGTCATGTTACGGATGGCTGGCAAAAATTGATCATCAAAATAAATTATTTGTTTCAGACCATCGATATTATCAATATTTCTGATTACTTTCCATGGAATACCATTGGCTAATAAAGTTTGTTGAATTGTGAAAAACAATGGTGCTACCTGATGCCAATTTTGCCAGAGTACATCACCTGGATGGAGAATAGCTACTTCAGCTAACCGTTTGGTTTGTTGTTGAAAAATTATTTGGTGGTCATCCAACCAATGATGAAGTTTTCCAATGGCTTGTTGCTGTTCTTTATATTCAGGAGCTGTCAATAAAGTCATCATTTGGCCATCATGATACTCAGTGCCTTTGGTGGTCATGCTACACCCTAATGCGGCGGATTCTGCCATCGCGGTCAGAATTCTACGGGTTGGGTAAACATCATCAAATCCAATACCAGCATCGTAGGAAAGCATACTTAAATGCTTACTCTCAGGTAAAAATGGTTGGGTGTTTCGAACCGTAAGAGCATTGTTCACAAGAATTTTCCGATTTTTTTCTTCCCATTTTGGTAATGCAAAATTTTCAATCATGGTGATGTCTTGGATTTTTGCTAATGGCTCAAAATCGATTCCAAAGATTAATTTTACCGGGCGCATGATGGGGTCATAATCGTTGGCACTGATTACAACAGCTGATTTCAGAGTTCGGGCATAATCGGATAATGTTTTAACAACCTGAGTAGTTTTATCGGCTCTCCACTCAATATATCTGATTGATTCCTTACTTTTTAAATCAATGAAGGGTGGCACCTGAAACCCTGTTTCCTGTAAATAAGTTTGTTGACAAGTTTCACAATAACAACCAGCACCTCCTAACCAGGTATTAAACAAGGAATTCGGCTGTAATCCGTTCCAGAGGTTATCGAAAAATATTCCATCTGCTCCACGATCTATCGCGTCTTTGATCCGTTCTTTGAGATAATCCAACCAATCATGATTCTGAAGACAGGTCATGAATCGACCTGAATAGTAATAAACTTTTTTCCCATCCGGTGTGTTGGCATACCAATTTTTTTTGGTAAAACTATCCGAATAGACACAATTTGAGGTTTGAATATAGGCGAAAACTTGCGCATTAAGTCGGTGATATTCCTGGGTTGCTACTTCAAAGGAATTCCAATCTTCCAATTCAATTTCAGGTGGAAACCCCCAACTATAAGTAAGGTGGATCCAATTTTGATACATATCATGGACAACAATTTCAGCTCCCGGTCTTTTGTGGGCAATCAGGTGTACATTTTCATTGACATTTACACCCATGAATTTGAGTCGATTCATGCGAATCGTACCAGGTCCAGCCCATAAATAAATTGGACGATATTTTCCTATCCGAAATTCAGTTGAATTATGCATGTGGTTCCTAT
>DAOUGX010000395.1:0-1658 GCA_034428855.1 Anaerolineaceae bacterium
GATCTTCATATTCCTTCAATAACTCCTGCAATAATGTAGGTCGTAAATTGGCTGCCTCCAGTAAATCCTCTGAGGCGAATAATTCAGCAGGGTCACCTTCATAGAGGATTTTGCCTTCTGCCATTACCAATACCCGACTCGAAAATTCCTGAACAAGTCGCATATCGTGGGTGATCATCACCACAGTGACGCCCTGTGCACGGATCTGTTCCATCAATTGCATCAGTGTCTGCGTCATCTCCTTATCCTGACCATATGTCGGCTCATCCACCAATAGAACTTTAGGGTGACAAACCAGCATAGTAGCTACACCTAAACGACGTTTCTTACCAGCAGATAAAGCAAACGGATGAGTTTTAGCAAACTCACTCAATTCAAGCCGTTCCAGCCATTCCTCCACCTGAACCCGCACTTCCTCTGGTTCCACGATACCTCGTGACATTAACGAGTAGGCAATTTCATCAAAAGCTGTGTCCGTCAGGAATTGATGTTCGGGATTCTGAAACACCAGGGCGATATGCTCCGCTAACGCTTCCACCTTCCAGGATGCAGCCGGTCGATCGAACAGATTTAATTCACCTTTTTGCGGTTTCTGCAGTCCGACCATTAATTTGGCCAATGTGCTTTTCCCTGCCCCATTGCGGCCAACAATCGCCAGCATCTCGCCTGGATAAATATCAAAAGACACATTGTTCAGTGCTTTAAACCCATTGTTATACGAAAATTCCAGGTTTCGACCACTAATCAAAGGTTTCGATGATTTCAATTCTTCGAGATCAACCTCAGGTTCACAATTGGTAATGTGACCGCGTAACATTTTCAAATCCGCTAATGCCTTCAGCGTATCTGGCATACCAATCGGGATCGTTGGTACCTTTTGATAAAGGTGATCACGTAACTTTAATCCAATTTCTACCGTCTCAGGCAACCAGATCCCTAATCGCTCCAGCATGTCCTGACCATTTTCTGATAATACAGTTTGAACCGAGCCGGAAGTTAATATTCTGCCGTCATCCAAAACAATCAACTGATCAGCAGCTGATAGAATGAAATCATCCAGTTCACGAGTGACCAGAAGAATTGTCATCCCGGTTTTTCTCAACTTCAACACCAATTCATGGACAGCCCGTGTAGCATGTGGATCCAGGTTGGCAGTTGGTTCATCTAAAACAATCATGGCTGGCTGCATTGCTAATATAACCGCCAGCCCCAGTTTTTGAATCTGTCCACCAGACAAATTCCAGACCAGATTCTTGCGGAAAGGTTTTAATTGAATATCTTCCAGTAACTTTTCCACCCTTTTGGTGATCTCATCCGGTTTCAGCAACAAATTTTCCGGACCAAAAGCAATTTCATCTTCCACGTAAAGCGTTGCAAACATTGTTTCAGGATCTTGCAGCATATGACCAACTTGTTGAGAGAGGTTCTTAACTGGTTCTTCTCTGGTATCTTTGCCACCAACCAGCACCAGACCTTCAAATTTGCCACCTAACAAGTGTGGAATTTCGCCATTAAATAAACTACATAAAGTTGATTTTCCACTACCACCTGGCCCCACCAGCACATTGATTGTGTTGGGGTAAATCTCCAGCGATATTCCTTTTAAAGTAGGATTATCCTGATTCCAATGCGTATAATAAACATCAGTTGCTTTGATA
>DAOUGX010000396.1:0-13417 GCA_034428855.1 Anaerolineaceae bacterium
CCATCCTTTGGAATCCCACCTTCTGGGATATGGATATGTACATCCACATTTTCAAAAATATCGGTATCCACCTGTAATAATTCTGATTTTGACTTTAAATAAGATAAAGCTGCCTGTGCAGATTCTTGCATCACTTCACCAATTTGCCCGGTAATTTGTAAATTACCTTTTCCATTTACAATAAGAACTTCTACAGGCATGATATCTCCCCCACTATCTGTCCATGCCATTGCTGTAGCTACACCAACTTCGTCTTCATGTTCTGCTTCGAGATCGAATATTTGTTGAGGTCCCAAAAATTTTTCTATTTGTTTGGTTTCAATTTTTAATGGATAAATTTTCTCTTCAGTTTTCAGCCGAGCAATTTTTCTGCAAATTTTACCAATTTCTCTTTCCAGGTTTCTCACACCTGCTTCATATGTATAATTTCGAATAATTTGACGGATGGAATTTTCTGGAAAAAGAATTCCAAGATCCGTAATTCCTGTTTCATGTAATTGCCTTGGAATGAGGAATTGCTTTGAAATCATTACTTTTTCATCTTCTATATAACTCGGAAATTCAATTACTTCCATTCGATCCAGTAATGCTGGAGGAATTGTGAGCGTTGTATTGGCGGTAGTGATAAACAATACTTTAGATAAATCGTAATCAACTTCCAGGTAATGGTCAGAATATTCTCGATTCTGTTCAGGATCTAAAACTTCCAGTAGTGCTGCCGATGGATCTCCCCGAAAATCGGAACCTAATTTATCAACTTCATCCAGCATGAATAATGGGTTCACAGTTCCGGCTTTTTTCATGGTTTGAATTATTCTGCCAGGTAAAGCGCCGATATACGTTCTCCTGTGCCCACGAATTTCTGCTTCATCTCTGACACCTCCTAACGAAACCCGCACGAATTTTTTTCCTAATGCTTCAGCAATAGATCTTCCTAAAGAAGTCTTTCCTGTTCCTGGAGAACCCACAAAGCATAAAATTGGTTGGCGGGTATCTTGTGGCTTTAATTTTTGAACAGCAATGAATTCTAAAATTCTATCTTTTATTTTAACCAGTCCATAATGGTTCTTTTCCAGCACCTCATTAGAATGCTGCACATCTAAATTGTCCTCAGTTGATTCGCACCAGGGTAAATCTAATAACCAATCTATATAACTTCGGATGATGCCTGTCTCTGGAGACATGGGTGGCATCTGAGTTAATCGATCGATTTCCTTTTCAACAACAATCTTTACATCATCAGGTAATGCTTTATTTTTTAATCTATCCTTTAACTCGGAAATTTCATTAATGAATAAATCACTTTCACCCAATTCAGCTTGAATAGCCTTTAATTGTTCACGCAAATAAAATTCTCTTTGCGTTTTATCTACCTCACTCTGAATTTTGGTTTGAATTTCATCTTCCAATTCGAGAACATCCAATTCCTGAGCAAGAATCCCATTTAGCAATTTCATTCTTTCTCTAGGATCTGTTTCAAGAATTAATCTCCGCCGATCTGATAGATTTATGTTTATCACGGAGGATATCATATCGGTTAAACCGGCTGGCTCCTGAATGTTTAAAGCAAGTAATTGCGCTTCATCAGATAAACTTTTATCCAATTGAACACATTTAACAAATAAGTCCTTACTGGTTCGCATTAAAGCTTTGATATGACGATCATTAATATTTTTTTCTTTGACAATTCTCGCTCTCACTTTGAAATAAGGATCTTCTTGTAAAATAGATATTATTTCCACCCTTCTTCGACCCTGAATTAAGGCAGAATAATCCCCTTCTGGCAAAGACATTATTTTCCCTACAGAGATTTCAGTTCCAATTGGCAGGAAATGTAAACTTTCTTCAGTAAAATTTTCACTATCATCAACATAAATTGATATCAATGTCTCAAATTTTTTAATTGAAGCTTGAATGGCGTTGTAATTGTTACCTGGTTCAACTAGAATCGGTGTCATCATTTTGGGAAAAACAATTAATTCTCTTACAACAATGGCAGCACTTTCAAACTCACCCTTTTCATCCGGTTCAAAGTTTGGAAATTGATAAAATTCGTCAGACCTATACTTATAAGGAATATCAAACTCGTTTTGATTATTTAAGAACCAATTCTCGTTTGTCATTAGATCCCTTTCGAAACACCATTTCGTTTTTGAATATCAAACCAAACATCTCTCATCCCCCCAGCTACAAAAATACTACCTGTTATTAAAATCAAATTTTCTTTCCCCGCTAATTCGAGTGCTTTATCGAACGCTTCCTCCAGAGATTGTGTTGGAATAGCCCGAACACCCATTTGATTGGCCTTGTCTACTAAACCTTCAGGAGAAATTGCTCTTGGGTGAATTGATTTAGTAGTTATTACCATTTTCACTCTGGGTAGTAATTCAACTAGCATACCGTCAATGTCTTTGTCTTCGGAAGCACCAAACACCAAAATAACTGGTATACCTGGAAAATAATCATCAATAGCGTTTCTTAACCGCAAAGCTGATTCACGATTATGCGCAGAATCTATAACAACGAAAGGCCTACGGTTTAAAATTTCAAACCTTCCTGGCCATTCAACATGTTCAAAACCTTTTCGAATACTTTCATCAGAAATTTTGATACCAGTTTGCCGTAGAACCATCAAGGCAGTATACGCTGTCGCCGCATTTTGAACTTGATGAAAACCCAAAAGCGGGATTAGCAATTTTGTTGGTTCCCAATCTTCCCTTCCAGCACTTTCAATGAAGTCGTTAACTGAATGTTGGTCTTCTTTTGGCCATACAAAGAAATTTTGACCATTTAATGATTTGGCAGCTTGTGCGTATAAATAATCTTTGCCAACTTGATACAATTTTGAATTTCTTTCTTCTGCAATCTTTTTAAGAACAATTAAAGCTTCATCTTTTTGAGGCGATACTACAACTGGTGTATTTTCTTTAATGATTCCGCCTTTTTCAAATGCAATCTTTGCTAGAGTATCTCCGAGCACGTTCATATGATCCAGTGATAGGGATGTGATTACTGAAACTAATGGAGATACTACATTGGTTGCATCCAATCTTCCTCCTAAGCCAACTTCAACAACTGCAAAATCAACTTTTTTTTGTTCAAAATATAAAAATGCCATTGCAGTCATTAATTCAAAAGTGGTGATTTCTTCCACAATCGCGATCTTTGGTTTTAAAGATTCAACAATTTCAACCATTTCCTGATGTTCTAATGGAGCAAAATCCACTTGAATTCTTTCACAAAAATCATGTAAATGTGGTGAGGTGTAAAAACCTACTTTATATCCTTCTTCGAAGAGAGCTCTTGCAATTAATGCAGAAGTGGACCCCTTACCCTTCGTTCCAGCCACATGAATCACGGGAAATTTTTTATGTGGATTATCGAACAATTCCATGAATCGATGCATTCGGTTGAGGTTAAATTTATCTTCGCTATAACGTAAGTTTCTTGTCATACTGTAATCAATGAATTTATAAATATAATCCAGTGCTTCTTGATATTCTTGTTCGATATCCATAGAATCTCCCATAGTAGAGGTTGTCTGAATTCTACCTTTCGCAATTTAATTATGCAAGTACAATTTTTATACTCAAAATATAAATTAAGAGGTTAGTCATGTCAGTCTGTTATATTGAATTAAAAATTGATTTGCCTTTTTCTAGAAACCTGAAAGATAAACGTGCTGTTATGAAATCTGTAACATCTAAAATATCAAAAAATTTTAATGTCTCAATATCTGAAATCGATTTTAATGACGTCTGGAAAACCGCAAAAATAGGTATTGCGATGGTAGCTTCGAATGGAAAAATTTTTGACCCGATGATCTCGACATTGCTTGAATTCATTGAAAGGAATTATCCAGATATTCAAATTTCAATTATTAGTAAAGAATTGATTTAGGAGGATTGCGTGGATTTATTATTACGTGACAAAATTATTTTTATTGCTGGTTCCAGCCAAGGATTAGGATTTGAAACTGCAAAGCAATTATTAATGGAAAAAGCAATCGTAATCATTAATGGAAAAAATACGGCTAAATTAGAAAACGCTGAAAATAAATTATCAAAAATTTTTTCTGAGTCTGTTTTTTCTTTTCAGGGAGATGTAACCAAACCTGATTTTTCTGAGAATCTATATCATTTTATAAATGATAAATTTGGTAAACTGGATGTTTTGGTTACAAATTCAGGAGGACCTTCACCCGCACCTTTTGAAGAAATTTCTGATGAATCCTGGTATTCTGCTTTTGAACTAAATTTTTTAAGTCATGTTAGGCTAATCCGCGTATTACTACCATTACTCAGACAGTCAAATTCCGCTAGTGTACTTACCATCACTTCATACTCGGTTAAGCAACCAATCCCGAATCTAGTTTTGTCAAATGCAATACGCGCGGCTACTGTTGGTTTAACCAAAACGCTATCACAAGAACTAGGTAAAGAAGGGATTCGTTTTAATTCAATACTCCCAGGCTGGACAAAAACAGAAAGAGTAAATTTATTAATGGCAAATCGTGCTTTAGTGAACAACACTTCAATTGAATTAGAAACGGAAAAACAAGCAGTGGAAAGTCCTTTAGGCAGAATGGCAGAACCTGAAGAATTTGCATATGCCGCTGCTTTCTTAGTTTCGCCACGGGCATCATATTTAACTGGTACGATGCTCTCTGTCGATGGAGGCACAGTAAAAGGTATTCTTTAATCAACAAGTTTTCTAGTACAATTGCTTTTTGTGTAGTTAAGCTTATTGTAGGAGAAAATTTGATAACACAACAGAATTTATTTTCAAAGCTTGAAAAAATACTTCCCCTCGTAGAAAAGCCAGGAAGATACGTCGGCGGTGAATTTAACTCGGTCGTAAAAGATTGGGAATTGATTCAAACCAGGATAGCTCTTGTTTTTCCTGATATTTACGATATTGGCATTTCGAACCTGGGACTTCAAATTTTGTATGAAACTATCAATCAACGAGAAGATTGTTTGGCTGAAAGAGCATATTCACCATGGGGTGATATGGAAAAATTACTCCGTAAAAATGAAATTCCTTTATATTCGCTGGAGACGAAAACATCGTTACGATCATTTGATATTATCGGTTTTACTCTCCCGTACGAAACACTTTACACCAATACATTAAATATTCTTAACTTGAGTCAAATTCCTCTTCATTCGAAGGATCGTGGTCCTGATTATCCTTTAATTATTGCAGGAGGGCATGCCACTTACAATCCTGAACCTATGTCACCATTTATTGATGCATTTCTGATAGGCGAAGGAGAAGAAATTCTATTAGAGGTAATTAATCAATATCAGGCGTGGAAGTCATCGAACCTGCCAAAAATTGAATTACTGGAGAAATTAGCAGCGATTGAAGGTGTTTATATTCCTTCGTTTTATGAACCAAAATACAACCCTGATGGAACATTTAATTCACTTAAACAATTAAATAAAAAAGCACCAAAATTTATCACCAAAAGAATAATGGGGAGATTACCCTATGCCCCGACACGATTTATTGTTCCATCGATTGGTGTTGTGCACAATAGAATTGCTGTCGAAATTATGCGCGGATGTACAAGAGGATGTCGTTTTTGCCATGCAGGGATGATCAACAGACCGATCAGAGAAAGAAGTGTGGATGAGATTGTTCAAACAATTGAAACTGCTTTGGATAATACTGGGTTTGAAGAAGTCGCCTTGCTATCCCTCTCATCTAGCGACTACACGAATATTCTTGACCTGGTTGAGGAGATCAGTGAGCGTTTCAATGGCAAAAACCTAACAATCTCTCTCCCATCGCTTCGCATTGATTCTTTTTCAGTTGATTTAATGGAAAAATTGAAGGGCTCTCGACAAGGTGGATTTACTCTCGCTCCAGAAGCAGCTTCTGAAAGAATGCGAAATATAATCAATAAGCCTATTTCAGAAGAGATGCTATTATCAACAGCCTACGAGATTTTCAAACGTGGATGGCATACATTAAAACTCTATTTTATGATCGGTCATCCATCTGAAACGCTGGAAGATGTGTCAGAAATAGCAGCTTTATGTAAAAAGGTACTGGCGGTGGGGATTAAAGCAATAGGCAGGCGAGCAAAAGTTCATGCAGGTGTTTCTACTTTTGTACCTAAACCACATACGCCATTTCAGTGGGTTGCTTGTGATCAACCAGATATTATTCTGCAGAAACAAAGAATTCTAAGAGAAGAATTAAAAGGTCCAGGTTTAAAATTAAATTGGACAGATCCAAAAGAAACTATGATGGAAGCCTGGTTATCACGAGGTGACCGAAAAATGGCTGAGGTTATTGAAATAGCCTGGGAAAATGGTGCTAAGTTTGACGCCTGGCAAGATATGAAAAATTACGAAATCTGGCAATCCGCATTTAATCAAGTAGGGATTGAAGAAAATTTTTATGTGCACCGCGAAAGAGAATTGGATGAAATTTTTCCTTGGGATCACATTCACCCAGGAGTGAAAAAATCCTATATTAAGACTGAGTATCTGAATAGTTTATCTCTAAAAATTCGCAATGATTGTCGAGAACAATGTTACGCCTGCGGAATCACGCAAGCATTTAACCATTTAAGAAAAGAAGATCCAGGAATTGTCTGGAAATGTCCAAATTTATCTTCCAGAAGGAATTAGGATGAATTATCGATATCGAATCAATTATCAAAAGAATGAAGGAATGCGTTACACATCTAATTTAGATGTACACAAGATGTGGGAAAGAGCATTTAGAAGAGCAAAATTCCCATTGGTTTATAGTCAAGGGTTTCATCCTCAACCAAAAATCCAGCTTGCGAGTCCTTTACCACTTGGATTTTTAAGCGAGTATGAAATCGTTGATTTCATCGTAGACCAGGAATTTGATCTTGAAACGATCCGATTAACACTCACAAAATCGCTCCCTGAAGGTATTTCGGTTAATTCCGTATTAAATTTAGATTTAAAAGAACCAGCATTACAAACTCAAGTAATTGCTTCCGATTATCATGTTTTTTTGTTAGAAGAAGTGAATAAGAAATTTATTGAACAAAGAATAGAAATTGTTATGAATGCTACCTCTATACCTCGCACCAGACGTGGAAAGTCATATGATTTAAGACCGCTTATATATGAAATAAACTCAGTAATTTCAGATCCTTTTCATTTACAAATGGTCTTAAGCTCTAAAGATGGCGCAACAGGTCGTCCAGAAGAAGTTTTAAGCGAGTTAGAGATCCCTCTTGAACTAACCAGAATTGTTAGGAAAAAAATACTTTTTCAGGATAATATAACAGGCAATTAATTTTTTATGGCTATACAAAAATACTTAATCAGGTTATGCGAGAATATTCATTGTAATTTCAGATTTCCTGCTCCTGAGAATTCAGGGATTGGAATTAAATGCCCAAAATGTAAATCCTTCACCAAAATACTTCACGAAATAAAACTCAACCAGGAAGACTCTATCTATATAGAAAAAAATACTCCAAAGGTAAATTTGGAAATTGTTCTTGACAATATCCGGTCAACGTTTAATGTCGGAGCTATTTTTCGATCAGCAGATGGAGTTGGAGTTAAAAAAATTCATCTTTGTGGTATAACCCCTTCACCGACAAATTCGAAAGTACATAAAACATCTCTCGGTTCTGAAATTACTGTTCCACATGAAATCCACCAAAATACTCTTTCTTTAATTAGAAACAAAAAAGAAAATGGATTTAGAATTTGGGCATTGGAAAAAACCTCTTCTTCTCAATCAATCTTTGATTATGAAATATCCGATTTTACTCAGCCAACAATTTTAATCTTAGGCAATGAAATTATCGGAATTGATCCTGATGTATTATCAGAATGTGATGCCGACCTTCATATTCCGATGGTTGGTTTAAAAAATTCATTAAACGTTGCCATCGCTTTTGGAATTGCAGTCTATGCATTAACCAAAAATTATTTTACAACTCAAGAATTTATTAAGTAGGAATATGCCAATTTACGAATACATTTGTTCCCAATGTGAAAATAAGTTTGAAATCATGAGGAAAATATCTGAATTGGATAATCCGGTTTCGTGTAAATATTGTCAATCTATGAATACAAAACGCCGAATTTCTCCATGTAATACTTCAATAAAAGGAAAATCACCAGCCAATAAGGGATGTGGTTCCTGTTCAGGCGGATCATGTTCAAACTGCCACCTTTAGAGGTAAACTATGAAATTTAATTTTTCAGAAAAAAATATAATCATCACTGGGGGCTCCAGTGGCATCGGTCAATCGCTGGTTCAAGAATTGGTGAATATCGGTGCAAATATTTGGATTATCGCCAGAGATGAAGAAAAAATAATGGCTACTATTCAAATGGTTGCCACTAACAATTCAAAGATCCATTATTATCAAGCAGATGTTCAAGATTACTCCAAAATATCTGAAATTGCTGAAGATCTGAAACGGAAAAATATTCCCATCCATGGATTGATTAACTCAGCAGGTATTGCTTATCCAGAAGAATTTGAAACCATTCAAATTGATAAATTTCAATGGTTAATGAATGTCAATTTCTTTGGGACAGTAAATTGCGTAAAAGCTTTCCTCCCATTAATGTCTTCCGGAGCTTTCATTGTAAACATCTCGTCTATGGCTGGGATTATTGGTGTATATGGATATTCAGCCTATGGAGCGAGCAAGTTTGCAGTTAGGGGTTTTTCGGATGTTTTGCGAAGTGAATTAAAACTCAAGAATATTCAGGTTTCAATTGTATTTCCTCCTGACACCGACACCCCGCAATTGGAATATGAAAATCAGTTCAAACCAAAAATCACACAGGAAATTTCTGGTTCTGCAACTTCAATATTGAAACCTCAGATAGTCGCCAAAGAAATCATTAAAGGAGTATCAGCCGGTAAATATATGATAATTCCCGGAAATGAAAGTAAATTCTTGTATAACTTGAATAATATTCTTGGTACTCTATCTTTTAAAGTCATGGATATGATGGTTTCACAAGCTGTGAAGAAGATAAACCATAATAAATGACTTGATTGATCCACAATATGAAAAATATCCAAATCATATCAGCAAATAATAAATGCACTATTTGCATCCATACCGGCGCTAAGAGAAGAACGTTTAAAACTCCTAAGAATAATTGACTGATGAATAAATAAACCAAAATTTTAAAATATTGATTCAACTTTTCATTTTTTGATTTGGAAAGAAAATTTGAATAAATAATATATAAACCAATGCCAATCAATACAGCAATGATTGGATGGTAAACACGAAGTTCCAATAAAAAGTGTTCTCCCCGAAAATCCTGTTGAATGCCTTCTACCAATGAACCAGCTGGAAAAAGTGTATCCCCGAGTGCTGTAATCGCCCCACTCGCACCTAACAATAAAAACAACATTGCTAAAAATATGAATATTTTCTGTGCATTTCGGGTAATAATTATTTTATTTGGCTCTCCAAATCTTATCCATTCAAACAATAGAACATTGCTTGCTAACAGTAAAAAAGTATTAACCAGATGTACTGCAATAATAATTGCGCGTGCTATTGAGGAATTCTCTCCGACCAGTTCAAATAACACCAATCCAGCACCGATTAAAGCTTCAAATAATATGAATAACAACACAAAAAAAGCAGCTTTTCGCGTCTTCGTTTTCTTATCATACTTGCGATAAACCCAAATAAAAAGGGCGACAATTAAAATAACTGACAGTCCACTGGTTATTCGATGAGTGAATTCAATCAAAGTCTCTAATTGTGGAGAAGTAGGTATAATCTCACCCTTACAAGAAGGCCAATGAGAACCACAGCCTGCACCTGATCCTGTTGCTCTTACAACTGCCCCCATCAGAATAACAAAAATGTTATAGATTAAAACAACTAAACTAAATTTTTTTAGTGACACTCGTTATTCCTCCAAATATTCAGTAAACATGACATTATATTATAAAGTTATGTCTAAAAATCCATTTTAGCTAATCTTACCTTATGTTATACTGCTTGAGCGCAATATTTATTAATTTCGTTTCAGGAGAGAAAAATGAAGAAAGATTTTATTGCCATTACAGATTATTCGACATCTGAATTGCAAGCAATGCTGGACCTGGCCATTGAACTAAAAAAAGAATGGAATGCAGGTGGAAATCAACCAATTTTGAAAAATAAAGTAATGAGCATGATTTTCCAAAAGCCAAGTTTACGAACCAGAGTCAGTTTCGATATGGCTATGCGACATCTGGGTGGAGATGCATTATATTTGTCTCCGAACGAAATTGGACTTGGTAAAAGAGAATCTATCGCAGATATAGCGAGAGTTATTTCCGGTTATGTGGATATCATAATGGCTCGCGTATTTGATCACGAACACGTCGTTCAATTAGCTAAATGGGCAGATATTCCAGTCATAAATGGGCTGAGTGATTATAACCATCCATGTCAGGCAATGGCTGATGCTCTAACTATTATTGAGAATTTTGGTTCCATGAAGGGATTAAATGTAACTTTTATTGGTGACGGCAATAATGTTGCTGTATCTTTGCTTCATATTTGTGCAAAATTAGGAGCAAACTTCACGCAAAGTGGCCCAGATGGTTATGACATGCTTCCAAAAGCAGTGGAAATTGGTCGACAAATTGCGAAAGAAACTGGAACGAAAATAAATTTCACCAGAGATCCTCACGAAGCTGTTAAGAACGCTCATGTGATCTACACAGATACGTGGACTTCGATGGGTCAAGAAGAGGAAGCAAAAAAACGTGAAGCTGTATTTCCCCCTTATCAGGTGAACGAAGAATTAGTTAATGAAGCAGATAAGGATGCAATCGTATTGCACTGTTTACCAGCACATCGCGGTCAGGAAATTACAGACGCTGTTGCAGATGGAACTCATTCAAGATTATTCCCGCAAGCTCACAATCGATTACATGCACAAAAGGCTGTAATCGTAAATTTATTGAAAGGCATTTAAAATGGACTCAAAACAATATATTGAATTGGAAGAAAAATATGGTGCACATAATTACCACCCTTTGGATGTTGTGATTGAACGTGGTGAAGGTGTTTGGGTTTTTGATGTTGATGGAAATAAATATCTGGATTGCTTAAGTGCTTATTCTGCACTCAACCAAGGTCATGTTCATCCAAAAATCTTTACTGCGATGGTCGAACAGGCAAAAAAAGTTACCCTGACATCCAGAGCATTTCGAAATCAGCAACTTCCATTGTTTTATAAAGAATTATCGGAAATGACCGGCTATGAAATGTCTCTTCCTATGAATAGCGGTGCAGAAGCCGTTGAAACTGCCATAAAATTAGCCAGAAAATGGGCTTACAAAACCAAAGGAATTCCATATTACGAAAGTGAAATCATTGTTGCCGATGGGAATTTCCACGGCAGAACAATTACTATTATTTCATTTTCCACTGAAAATTACTATAAGAAGGAATTTGGACCATTTACTCCTGGTTTTGTGACTGTAAAATATGGTGACCTCCAATCACTTAAAAATGAAATAACTCCTAAAACTGCAGCTATTATGCTTGAGCCTATTCAAGGAGAAGGCGGCGTCATTATTCCTCCAAAAGGTTATCTCGATGGTGTTCAGTCCATCTGTAAACAAAATAATATTCTTTTCATTGCAGATGAAATTCAAACAGGCCTTGGACGAACAGGAAAATTATTTGCCAGTCAGCACGATAATGTCCGTCCAGACATGGTTATTATTGGTAAAGCATTGTCAGGCGGTTTTTACCCCGTTTCAGCAGTTCTAGCAGATACTGAAATTATGGGATTATTTCAACCTGGTGAACATGGTTCTACTTTTGGTGGCAATCCACTGGGGGCTGCTATTGCCAGAGCTGCACTGAACGTTATTAAAGAAGAAAAGCTAATCGAACGTGCTGAGGAATTAGGCAATTATTTTGTTGAAGAATTAAAAAAGATCCCCAGTAAGCATGTAAAAGAAGTACGTGGAAGAGGTTTATTGATAGGCGTTGAACTCAATAAGGAAGCTGGCGGAGCCAGAAGATTTTGTGAAGTACTGAAAGATAAAGGGATTTTGGCTAAAGAAACCCATGATAATGTCATTCGGTTCGCTCCTCCATTAATTATTTCAAAGGAAGTGCTCGATTGGGCGTTGCCGATCATTCATGAGACATTGATGATGAATTAAAACAAAAATGACCGCCTCGACAAAGGCGGTCATTTTATATTACAAAGTTTTCCACTATAATCGATATAAATATTGATTTTTAACAGGTGAAAAAATGGATAGAAAAGCAAAAATTATTGCCACATTAGGTCCGAGTAGTGACAATGAAGATACTTTACGTAAATTAATCATCGCTGGACTAGATATAGTCAGATTGAACTTTTCTCATGGTTCTCATGACGGTCACCTGAAAAGTATGAAATTGATTAGAAAACTATCAAAAGAATTGCATAAACCAATTACAATCTTACAGGATTTGCAAGGACCAAAATTAAGGGTGGGTAAGCTTCCCCCAGATGGCATCCAGCTCACAAATAATCAGATCGTTGCATTGACACCGATTGAGTTAGGTGAAATTACTGAACAAAGCGATAAAGAAATAACACTTCCTTTAGATGTTCCAAATCTTGCCAGGAGTGTAAAACCAGGAGATAGGATCCTCCTCGATGATGGTAATCTCGAATTAGAAGTAATCAATGTGGAGAATGATACCGTATTTGCGAAAGTTGTTTTAGGTGGAGTCCTGACCTCCAACAAAGGGGTTAATCTTCCTGGCACTGATCTTAAAATTCCTGGATTCACCGAGAAGGATCAGGAAGATTTAAAATTCGGATTGGAAAATGGCATTGATGCTGTGGCAATCTCTTTTGTTTCCTGTGCAGAAGACGTCATAAAAGTAAAAACAGCGATCCGGCAAATGGCTCCTCATAAAATTCCCCCACCGGTGATTGCCAAATTAGAACGTCCTCAAGCTATTGAACGATTGGACGAGATTTTGGATGTGACCGATGGTGTTATGGTTGCCAGAGGAGACCTTGCTGTGGAGACATCACCGGCGTGTGTTCCAATTTTTCAAAAAAAGATCATCGATGCTGCTTATCATAAAGCGAAATTTGTGATTACTGCAACCCAAATGTTAGATTCCATGATCAATAATCCACGCCCCACCAGGGCAGAAGCATCAGATGTTGCAAATGCAATTCTCGATGGTAGTGATGCAGTAATGTTGTCCGGAGAAACTGCGGTTGGAAAATATCCTCTGGAAGTCATTACAATGATGGATTCAATAGTAAGAGAAGCGGAAGCAAATTTTCAACATTGGGGGTATTTACAACGACATCCACTGGACCAAACCAAGGATGATGCTGTAGCTTTAACACGTGCCGCTGGAGAATTGGCATTTGACCGCGATGTTGCTTACATAGCTGTG
>DAOUGX010000397.1:0-1506 GCA_034428855.1 Anaerolineaceae bacterium
GGATTAGCAATATTGCCTATGTAGAAATAGGTGATATTACACTTCTTCATCAATCCCTATATCGTCATAATGGAAAAAACTTTCAGAATAAAGGACTAGTAATATGGATGATCCCTGCAATGTGAAACCGTTTAAAAAAATCAGTGTTTTGGAAGAATTTCAAAAATCAAAAACTATTATTTTGTCCATTTCTGGGCTCAATTGCCCTAATTGTGCCTTACGAGTAAAAAATGCACTTTTACGAACTTATGGGGTGACGGTTGCATTGATAGATCATGAATCTGGTCTGGGCGAAATTACTTACAACCCTGATATTGTCCATCCGCAAACTTTGATCGGCGTAATTTCTATGGCAGCAAGTGATGGTATTCATCAATATGATGCAAAAGTATTAGCGTGAAGGATTTTCATAAACCAACTCCATGATTGTAGATAACCCAACTTTGTTTTTCGAAAGGGGTTCATTATAATTACAGTATGTCTGTAAATAACAGTGAGAAAATGATCCTGGTAATGTTGGTGGATGACCATGTCGTTGTGCGTGCGGGTATAAGGCAATTTCTTGAACAAAGTGTTGATATTAAGGTTATCGCAGAGGCATCCAACGGCTTAGAAGCCAGTCAATTATTGGAGCAAATCCACCCAGACGTTGCTGTGCTGGATGTTCAGATGCCCAATATGAACGGTATTGAGCTAACCCGATGGATTAGAGAGCATCATTTGCCTGTCGGGATTCTGGTGTTAAGTGCTTATGATGATGAACCCTACATTCAGGCAGTTTTACAAGCAGGGGCAAATGGTTATGTGTTAAAGACAGCTGAACTTCAGGAAATTCTGGAAGCGATCCGTGATGTATATCAAGGAAAATCTGTATTAGATACTACATTAACCCAAAAATTATTTAACCGGATCGCCTCAAAACCGATCCAGGATGAATTGGAAGCATTAACAGAACGAGAGTTACAGGTGCTCAAACTTGCGGGAAAAGGATTTACAAACAAAGCCATTGGGTTGCAGTTACACATCAGTGACAGAACAGTTCAAAACCATCTGGCCAATATTTTTCAGAAGATGAACGCGGAAAGTCGCACTGAAGCAGTTATGCGCGCTGTATCACTTGGGCTTATTCCAGCTAATATCGCGGATGGATAAGGTAACACCCCTTAAGTTCGAGGGAAATTATGTTTGGGTAGAATGGATTGCAGACCAATGATCAGGTTACGTTGGCGAGGTTTCAATCTTCAAATGTTATTGATCACAGTGGTGCCTATCACCCTCTTGTTGCTATTGGTGGTATTCTGGAGTCAGAAACTGCATTATGAAGCCATGCGAGCCATGGTAGGAGATCGCGATTTACGCACTGTGCAGGCTGCTGCAGCTTCCATCGATCGTGAATTACGACATCTTTCCAGTTATCTTCAGATGTTGGCGAAAGATGTGGATGATAAAGCTGATCTGGAAGGATTCTTATTTGCTGATCAAACTATAGAACCAATTTTTGAAGGA
>DAOUGX010000398.1:0-1966 GCA_034428855.1 Anaerolineaceae bacterium
CCGGAATCTGCTGTTCCTGTAAAACTTAAGCCTTTATGCCATGTAACTTTTGCGTCCATTAATTCTTTTTCCACCTTTTTAATTTAATGATATTGCTTTTTGGATTTCAACCATCAATCTTGTTTCTGGCACTGCTCCAACAACTTCACCAAGACCATTATTTATTATAGTATGGGGTACACCAGAGACATTATATTGATTTGATAATTCCGAAAATTCCATGGCTTCAACCATTTCACCGGTTACATATTTACTTTCCATCGCCATTTGGTGAGCCAGGATAACAGCCTGAGGACAATAAGGACAGGTTGGGGTTACAAAAACCTGTAAATTCACAGGATGTTCAATTTTTGATAATTGTTCACGAACAGATGACGACAAACCTGAATCTTGTTTGGAAACCATAACGATATCATTAATCAATGTTGTAAATTCATGTCCTGCTGGAATACCAGAAAGGCGAATACCATAGTCAAATATGTCTCCTTCTTTCATTCCAGCGATAACCGTCATTGGAACTTTGTCAATTCCATAGAGGTTGACAAATTCACGATGAATTTCGAAATCATACTCTTCGATTTCAATTAAATTATTCAGATCTGCAATTTCATGCAATAAACTTGAGGTTTCTTCGCAATAATCACAGTGTTGCTCTTTACTCCCAAAGAATAAAATTCTCACTGGCTTGTCTAATTCAGAAAAGAATTCTTTTACTTGTTCTTTAATTTTGTCATCTAATAAATTGTTAGCCATTTCTATCTCCTTTTTTCCTTCATCTCACCGAGATGATAAATTTATTATCAAGTGAAACAACCACCTGAAGTGAATCCACAATGATTGCAGACAAGGTTGAGCATACCATCATATTCAAAACTTCCTTCATTACATTTATTGCATTTTGCCCCATAGCGAATTTCATTCGTATCAATTAATTCATCTTTTTTTAACTCAACTTTGTGGTTTTTGTTTTCAAATTTCTCTTCATGCCAATAAATGTTCATTTCAACTATTTAGATGCCAATCCTTCAAAAAAGTGACGGATAAAAAAACCAGGCGAGACCTGGTTTTTTTTAATTATAGAATAGTAATTCTAGTTTTTCTATTTTTTAAATTTTTCTAAGTTAAGTCTATAAAACAGTCTTTCTTTTACATCTTCTGGAGTTTTTTCAGTCTCAGCTTGTTGGTGATAAATATCAATTGTCTTTTTGAGAGTATTTACAACAATTCGACAATTTTCACACTCGCTCAGGTGCTTATCTAATTCCTGACAGAGTTCATCGGATAAATCCCCATCCACGTAGGAGGATATTGTATTGACAAATTCTTTACAGTGGAGATGTTGTTTCATTTATAACTCCAATAATTTATCACCAAAATATACACTTAATTCTTCACGCAATTTCAATCGAGCTCGCAATAATCTTGTTTTTACATTCGTTTCAGTCAGATCAAGAGCTTGTGCTGTCTCCTGTATGGATAATCCTTCAATATCTCTCAAAATGAAAACGGTTCTCAGATTATCCGGTAATCTTTGAATGGCATCGTTTAAAACTTCTCTGGTTTCGTTTGTGACAAATTCAGTTTCGGGTAAACAACACCAATCTATAATTTGGGTAACCGACATTCCTTGCTCTTCTTCATCATTTAAATCATCATGTAGAATGGGAATTTCTGGTTTTCTTTTGCGAATAAGCATTAAGGATTCATTTACCGCAATTCGATATAACCAGGTCGATAAATTTGACCTACCTTCGAAATTTTCCAGCGATTTTAAAGCTTTGATGAACGTCTCCTGCAAGACATCTTCTGCTTCGAATTCGTTGTTCAACATCCGTAAAGCTACCCGGTAGATTGGATCTGAATATCTTTGCACCATTTTTGTCAGTTCTTCAGGATCACCTGATTGTAACTTTTTAAGATTTAAAGGTTCAATCTCTTCATTATTCATTTAGATGGTATCTCCAGT
>DAOUGX010000399.1:0-9723 GCA_034428855.1 Anaerolineaceae bacterium
CCAATGATTGTGTCAATATTGCGGGAACCCAGCGATTTCCTGTCAGGAAGATGAACACCACCACAAGAACGATCATCCAGCGAAATTTCTTCATTGCAGGGTTTTTACGGGTCAAAACAAGATAAATAATCAATAATAACCAGCAAAAACCAAGTGGATAAAACCAAAGTGGCAAAAATTTTGAAAGAAAAACGAACATTTCTACCCCACGAACTTTCTAAGAGCTGCATCCAGAGAATATCCATAACTCTCACCAAAAAGATTAAGGTGATTGAGAATGTGATAGATATTATACAGTTCAAAGCGTTCCTGATACCCCTTCTCCAAAGGATAACTCTCCTGATATGCCTGATAAAAATCCTGATGAAACCCGCCAAACATCTGGGTGAACGCCAGATCTGCTTCACGATCTCCGTAATACGCCGCTGGATCAATTAATACAGGTTGGTGTTGATGATCTCCGATTACGTTTCCACCCCACAGGTCTCCATGCAGGAGAGATGGTTTACGGGGTATGCCTGATAACCATGAATCTAATCGTGAAACCAGGCGTTCTATTTTTTGTTGACGAGTTTTTGGACAATGACCATTGAGGCTGGCCAGTTCTAATTGCGGAAGGATGCGCTTTTCCCGAAAAAAGTCTATCCAATCTACATACCAACCATTCAATTGTGGGGTACTTCCAATATAATTGTCATGCTCCAAACCATAACGATCTGAGGTGCAGGTTAGGTGTAATTGTGCCAATTGATGACCACAAATTCGTTGGTCAAAACCAGGTCGCTGGTCAATCCACTCCATTAGGATAAAAGCAGGTGAATTTAGATTCGCTTCCTGCACTCTCAATACAGCAGGGACACGGATGGTCTGACCAGAAGACAATAATTTCAAACCGTATGCTTCTGCGCTAAACATGTTAGGCAGGGTTTTTGAATTCCATTTAAGGAAATAATTATTAATAGGAGTAGATATTTGTGAAGCCTGGTTTATGCAACCTCCGCCCAACGGTCGCACTTCTTGGATTGGTCCCGGATCACCGATTTCAGAAAGCGTTTGAATTATGGCTTCGATTAATGCTGATGGTAAGGCAATCATAATCCTTCTGTCTCGATGATATGATCCAATAAACCTGCACATCCAGCGTTCACAAGTCGAAAAACTTCATCAAAATTATGCTCATAATAAGGGTCAGGAACATTTAATGGAACACCTTGAGGAGCAAATTCCAATAATCGTCTTAATTTTTGTTTGAAATAATATTGCACATCTTCAACGTTCTCCTGGTCCATTGCGATCAAATAATCATAATTCTCAAAATCATCATATTTCAATTGTTGAGCACGTTTATTGCCTACCTCAATATTATGCTCCGAAAGGACTAAACGGGTTCCGATATGAGGTGGTTCACCTACATGCCAACGCCCAGTGCCTGAGGAAGCGATGATGAATTTTTCAAGTAGACCTTTATCCTGCACCATTTTTCGGAATACAGCTTCCGCCATGGGTGATCTGCAAATATTACCAGTACAGACAAACATAACTGCGATTTTCTTCATGTTCAATCCTTGTTATTTCGATTGGTTTATTTATACCAAAAAAATTGTACATGGAAAACAGTACCATAAAAAAGGATCTGCTGAGCAGATCCTAATTATTTTTGGGGTAACGGCGTGTTCCCCCACCGTATTTCAAGTGACTCACCAGGGACTCGAACCCTGAACCCATTGATTAAGAGTCAATTGCTCTGCCAATTGAGCTAGTGAGCCATTGTAGCAAGGCAATTATACCCAAATTAAAGGGAGTGTCAATGAAGCGGGATAGCTACCCTTTGCCAACAATCACCAGAACCAACCAGGTGCCATACACGATGGATGTAATTCCTAAAAGTAGTAAACCGTAATTAATAATACGTAACACCATGTTGGAAGGATGCAAATCTAAAAGGATAGTACGTAAACCAATTAAGGCATGGGAGACTACAAAAATAAGAAAAGCAATCTCCATGATTGGTACAATGGCTTTTTGATAATATTGAACAACATCGGCATAACTCAATAAGCCACCTTCCACAATCAGATGATTAACCACCAAATGAATTAATAATATGAGGATTACCAGAAATCCTGTGAGTATTTTAATAAACCACAACCCAGCCCCTTCGCCCGATCTTGGTGTCACATCAAATCCGTCTCTCATGGCAACCTCATTCCTTTAATGTAAAAACATACGATAAGCAAAATAGAAGATGGCAATGATTGCCACTGTCATCAGAACAATAAAGAGCTGCTTCTGTTTTCCTGCAGCAAAGCCAAGGCTGGTGATACCAACCCTGATGCCATTTAACCCATGAATCAAGGATGCAGCAATGACAAGTAATTCACCAATCAGGAAGATGGGATTTTTTACCATGGCAATGAAACCATCGTATGCTTCCGGTCCTTTGGCTAATTGCCCTAACATTATTAAATGAAGAAAGAGATACAGAGTAAGGCCGAGTCCAGTAATTCGATTGAGGATAAATGCCCATGTGCCCAGGCTTTTTTTTCTTGGGTCGAACCATTTAATAAAATTTGCAGGTTTCTGCGGATAATCTGTCATTGTTGCTCCTATTTCATTCCAAAAAATCGTTTTATTCGTCGAGACACCAGTTGCTTACGTAAGTCCATGATTCTCCAGGCTGGATCCACATTGGAAGGACAAACCTCGGTACATTCATATGCACTATGACAACGCCAGGCTCCATTTTCCGAATCGACCAATTCAAGAACACATGGATTGAGATCACCTGATTGTTGTGCCCCTGCCAGGACAGCTGGCCCCAGGTAGGCTGGTGTGGTCAGGGCAATGGGACAGGCACTGATGCACAATCCACACTCTATGCAATCTGATAATCTCAATAAATCGTTCTCTTGATTATTTTTTCCTTTGGAATCTTCATATGCCATCGAAGCAACTGGTCGATGGCCAACACTTTCCATTCTTTGAAAAAAGGTGGTCATATCCACTGATAAATCGCTGATGATGGGAAAATTACGCATGGGTTCCACCCGGATAACACCACCATTCTTGGTTACCGACCGAATATGCGTGATACAGGTTAATTTTTCTGCACCGTTAACGACCATACCGCATGCTCCACAGGTAGAATGATGGCAGGCATGAGAAAAAACCAGGGTTCTATCATGAAATGCCCAGATGCGCTCAATTCCATCAAGAACATATTCATCCGGATCCACTTCCAGGGAAAATCGATCAAAATGTGGTTTTTCATTCCCTTTTTTTCGAAATATTTCAAATGTAACACGCCAGGTTTGCGTCATGTTCTCTCCTAAAATTTGGCCATGGTAAATTTTCGATAAGGAAGGATTGGTGCAACAGCTGTTTGACAGGTAACGTTTAGCCCTAATTTCTTACAAACAAGATCAACTGTTTTTTCTGCCATTAAACGCATCGTGGTCGCTTTTCCTCCCGTGATGGTTACCAGTCCATCCACATGGTCTGTTTCCTGATGGTCAAAACATTTAAATGTGCGGGTAAGGCTTCGTCCTTTGGTGCCCGAATTTAGTAATGGTCGAGAGGCCATAAATGCACCCCTTTGGGTAGTGTTTTTTAAGGAAGGAATCAATTCACACCCACGTTCAAACATTAAATCGACCTGATCTTTAAAAACTGGAATGTAATCAAGATTCTCTGCATCAAAGGAAGTAGTTCCGACTGTAACCATCTGACGTTGAGGGACGATAATATCACCATCTCCTGGTTCATTCAGGCGATTTATGACCCGCTGACAAAGACGTTGATCATAGGTTACCATCACTCCCGGAGTAGGCTTGATGGGAAGGTCGATATTCCCTGCAAAAGCTGCAATTTCACCAGCCCATACTCCAGCAGCGTTGACGACAATATCTGCATAAATTTCTTTCAACTGATTGGTGGAGCGTTCTGTAAATTTGACTCCCGTTATGTTTCCCATTCCATCCCGGGTAAATCCCTTTACTTCACAAAAAAGATAGAATTCAGATCCAAGCGCAACTGCTGAAGCGGCAAACCCCATAGCCAGACGTAAAGGATCAAAGGTTCCATCGGGAACTTTAAATGCTGTGATTAACTTTGGATTGAGTTTTGGTTCCAGAGCTAAAGCTTGTTTTGCCTGCAATTCCTCGATGGGAATATGACATACATCACAGCCATTAATAAATTTTTCACGATACGACAAATCAGATTCATTGAGTGCAACAAAAAGTCCACCATTGGGTTCAATAACATTTGGGATAATTTTTTTAAGGATCAGATTTTCATCGATACACTCAATGGCCGACTCCTGATCATCGACAGCATAGCGAGCTCCACTGTGCAGTAAACCATGAGTTCTACCAGAGGTCCCATTTACTAAAGATCCCCGTTCCAACACTTTCACTGCAAATCCTCTTTGTGCCAGATCGTAAGCAATGGCCACACCGGTGAAACCAGCTCCGATTACAATTGCTGTTGGTTTATCCATTATTTAATCCCTCATCAATATGATTTATCCAGGAAAATTATTCGACCCAATCAAATGTACGGGTAACTGCTTTTTTCCAACCAGCATAAATCTTTTCCCGTTCTTCATTTGTCATTTGTGGACGCCAAATAGCATCTCTACCCCAGTTAGCTCTTAAGTCATCGATCTGTGGCCAAACACCAACTGCCAACCCGGCAGCATAAGCTGCTCCCAGAGCTGTCGTTTCTGCCACTGTAGGCCGGATGACGGGTACGCCCAGGATATCAGCCTGGAATTGCATTAATGTATTATTGAAAACCATACCACCATCCACTTTCAATGCTTTAAGATCAACACCTGAGTCTTTGTTCATTGCATCCAGTACTTCACGAGTTTGGTATGCGGTTGCTTCTAATACTGCCCGAGCCAAATGACCTTTGTTAATGTAACGGGTTAACCCCACAATTGCACCACGTGCGTCACTACGCCAATATGGTGCATATAATCCGGAAAATGCTGGAACAAAATAAATACCACCACTATCACTGACAGTTTTGGCTAATGTTTCCACTTCGGATGAGTTCTGAATCAGATTGAGATTATCCCGTAACCACTGTACCAAAGCTCCTGTAATTGCGATCGAACCTTCCAAAGCATAAATGGCTGGCGAGGTGCCGATTTTGTATCCCAGCGTGGTTAATAAACCATTTTTGGATTGAACAATCTGGTTACCTGTATTTAATAGCATAAAGCAACCAGTACCATAGGTATTTTTTGCTTCACCTGCGTCAAAACATGTTTGACCGAATAGAGCAGCTTGCTGGTCTCCAAGAATACCCGCAATCGGCGCACCGGCCAATTGTCCGAGATTGATATGACCATAAACCTCACTGGAGGAATGAATGGATGGTAACATTGCTCTGGGTATTCTCATGATCTTGAGAATTTCAGGATCCCAATCTAACGTTTGAAGATTCATACAAAGTGTTCGGGAAGCATTGGTTACATCGGTGATGTGAAGTCCATTCTCAGGTCCCCCGGTGAGATTCCAGATGATCCAGGTGTCAATATTTCCAAATAAAACCTCTCCATTTTCAGCCCGTTTGCGGATTTCAGGTTGATTGTCCAATATCCATTTAATTTTTGGACCTGAGAAATAAGTAGCCAGTGGTAATCCGGTTTTAGAGCGGAAGCGATCCTGCCCGCCATCAAGCGCTAATTGGGCAATAATTTTGTCTGTTCGCGTATCCTGCCAAACGATCGCAGGGTGAACTGGCTTTCCCGTTGATTTTTCCCAAAGTACGGTGGTTTCTCTTTGATTGGTAATTCCCACAGCCGCGATTTCATTCGCACGAAGTCCACTCATCTGTAATGTGGCGGACATGACCTCCTGTGTATTTTGCCAGATTTCCAGTGGATCATGCTCTACCCACCCTGGTTGAGGGTAAATTTGTTGATGTTCTTTTTGATTAACTGCAATGATTTTGCCAGCTTTATCAAAAATGATGAAGCGTGTACTGGTGGTACCCTGGTCAATTGCGCCAACGTACATTGAAACCTCCATTTAAACTACTTGGAAAAAATAATCGAATGAAATGATCCAATCACGTTTAATTATATTCAGGTTCTCCGTTTTATTGATGTGAATCGTATTGTAAAGAAAGTAGCTATACGCAATCATAAGATTTCAAAAAACACCTGATAAAAGGTGTTTTTTGATATACAAATTCTTGAGGAAAATTTGTCAGAAATTCTTTATATTGAAATTGTGAATGTATGATGCCGGGTAGTCTTATGGATTCGATTTTTCACAAAATATGATAATGGATCTGAGCAGATGGAATACAATGCGCTCAAAAAAACCTCAGGCGGATCACCTTTAGAAACAAAATTATCAGCACCTGCATCTAAAGCATCCAACTTTACCTGGGGTTTACTACTTAAAACAATAATATACATTTTGGGATTTAATTTCCGTAAATGTCTAATACGGTCATTCAACTGAAAATAGGGAGGTTGTTTTTCTACGCAACATTCTTCTGGTAATTCCCAATCCAGTAATACTAATTGTGGTTTTTCTTTTTGTACTTTTTCAAACAAATCATTAACATTACTAACTTCCGCAATAACCCGCCAACAAGCTTGATCCTGGTCTAATAACAGGTTTATGGCTGAACGAACTTTGGCATCGTCATCGGCTATCATCAATTTGATCATTTTTGTACCAAGATCCCTCTATGCAACAAATAATTTAATTTCAATTACTTTAATCGATCTGATAGATTAAAACAATCCACGAAAGTTTAGATTATTTTTTATACCTAAAGAGAGTTCAAACCTGGTCAATTGACCAGGTTTTTGAAATAATATAAATTCGGTGCTACACTAATCATCGAAAATAAATTTGAGGAAATGAGCAATGAACATTATTTTAACCGGTTTCGAACCCTTCAATGGCAGCACGAAAAATCCTTCTGAGCGGGTGATCCACTACTTTCCGGATCATATTTTTCCTGACCATACCCTTATTAAACAGGTATTACCAGTGGATTATTCAAAAGCGGTAGATATGCTGCAATTCCTGCTAAAGGATACAATGCCTGAAATTGTTATCATGCTTGGCGAAGCTTCATCCAGACCAGTTGTTTCATTGGAAAAAGTAGCGATCAATTGGATGGATTATCGTATTGCAGATAATTCTGGAACTAAGGTTGTTGACCAATTCATTAATGAAGATGGTCCAGCTGCATATTTTTCCACACTGCCTGTCAGGAAGATTTTCAATCAGTTGCATCATAATGGAATTCCGGTGGAAATATCGATGAGCGCAGGAACATATCTTTGTAATCAGGTATTCTATTCCAGCCTATATTTCCTGGATACGATGAGATTAAAAAATCAATGCGGGTTTATCCATTTACCCCCCTTGCCAGAACAGGTCGTGGAAAAGCAGCAATCATCGCCCTCAATGAATTTGGAAATGAGCTTAAACGCAATAACGCTTGCATTGCAGGTATGCGTACGGAATTATTCAGAACAGGAATTATTCACTGGTCGCATTAATGATGGAAAGTAACTGGTTGGCCAGTCCTTTTTCAACCACTGCGATTTGATTGAGTTTTTGTTTAATTTCCAATAACAAGTCTGGCTGATCACCCTGAAAAAGATTGAAGAAACGATGGCCGACCTCATCCCACTGATCCGCCAGAAATAAATATTGCTCTCCAACCGCACCTAATGCAGGGGCAGCTGCCTGATGAGCAGCCTCCAACAGGAATTGACCATACATTTTACGAAATGCTCCCCCACCTGTTCCACCAATCTGGTCTATCATGATAAATGCATTTAAGGCAGCTCTGTTGATCTTCTCCGCACTCCAATTTCTCCAATTATCCATGGACCGAGCAAATAACTGGATAGCTCGTAAACCCTGATTTGTCTTAGGAGCATTTAGAAATTGGATCATATTTTCTTTGATTGCCGAAAAAATTTGGTAGCGGGTGAGAAAATGATAATAATTCCACTCGATTTCCAGCCAGGTATTATCAGGAGGAAAAAGACCTGTTTTTGAACTCCGGGCATTGATGAATTCGGGGATTGGTACTAAATGAAAACTTTGGGGTTGTTCAAGAGGAGATACTGTTATCGGAAATCCAACTTGATCACGGTCAGATACATACACGAACCCCTGTTCTTCATCAATACCAAATACTGTAACGCAATGTCCACCAAAGCGTTGGTCTGGGGGCATATGCAAATATTCCAGGGCAGCCATTTCAACATATACAATAATGGGATGATTTAGAATAATTTTACTCTTGAGAAGATTCCAGGCAGATTTTGAATCATCGGTTGATTTGATTTGAATATTGATGTGACTGTGTTGTGTAAGATTTTCTTCAAATTTCTTTGGTAGCGTTCTACCACCAATGAACGGATGCTTCAAAGCGCGTGTATTCAAGTAGGAGAAATGCAAACCTCCCCCCAGACCAAATAACATTTCCTCACTGAGGTTAACTCCATAATATTTAATGACCTCGCGTATAGCGGTAGTAATGTCATTTTTCCCTGATAATGGGCTAAAATCTTCAATGATATGTTTCATAATTTTTTTACTATATTCCGGTTATTTCCTAATTATATGAATTATGTAGAAATTAGGAAATGAAAAAATCCTTTCCCGATAGGGGTAAATTATTCATTTCTGGTTGTGCTATAATCAAAAAAGTAGTCCATATCTAACGATTACAGAAAAAAATAGATCATTTTTGATTTTGATATTACTAAATTCTAAAGTCTGATAAAATCTCATTCATTTCTCATGACAAGGTGATTATGCGCATTTTTATCACTGGCGCCGCTGGATTTATCGGCTCGGCATTAGCAAACAAATTAATAAAAGAAGGTCATTATGTCAGAGGTCTGGATGACCTTTCCACCGGGGATCCTGATCGTTTATTGGCAGATGTAGAGTTTATTCGTGGGGATATTAACGATAGGCCGAAGCTCTGGACTCTTTTACAGGATATTGATTGTGTATATCATGTTGCAGCACGCGTAGTGGTTCCAGAGTCAGTATTGTATCCACGTGAATATAATCTGGTGAATGTGGGAGGGACGGTAACCTTGATGGAAGCCATGCGCGATGTTGGAGTTCGACGAGTCGTGTTCACTTCCTCTGGTGCTATTTATGGCAACCAAACCTCCCAACCAGTAAAAGAGTCAGCAGTTCCTCAACCACGATCCCCGTATGCAGTATCCAAACTTTCCGCAGAGTATTACATTCATACAATCGGTGGTCTCTGGGGAATTGAAACGGTTAGTTTACGCATATTTAATGCCTATGGCCCTGGGCAGCAAATGCCACCAACCCATCCCCCGGTCATCCCGCATTTCCTGAAACAAGCGCATATGAATTCAACCCTGGTTGTTCATGGGGATGGAAATCAAACCAGAGACTACATATATATTGATGATGTGGTCAATGGATTAATCGCTGCGGCTTCAGCCACAAACATAAATCGAGAAACCATTAATCTGGGCAGTGGAAGAGAAACCAGCATCCGTGAATTATCCAGATTGGTGTCAGAGATTACTGATAAAAAACCTGAAGTCGTCTACAACACACGTAATGATGGCGGACCCAGTAGAATGTGTGCAGATATTTCACTGGCCAGAGAAAAATTAAATTTTTATCCCATGATTCCATTGGAAATTGGACTTCAACAAACCTACGAATCCGA
>DAOUGX010000400.1:0-1574 GCA_034428855.1 Anaerolineaceae bacterium
TTTTCAAAACTTAGTTTCCGGACGATATCAATTAAATAATCAATATAATCAGTTTGGTTGGATGTCATTTTGTCCATCACCAGAACGCTGGGAGAAATTCCGATGATTGTTTGTTTTTGATTCCTGATGTCCACTAATTGTTCGACAATTTGTTGTGTAGCTGTATCATTTTCATTGGTCAGGCAAAAAGAAGGTTCATAAACGAAGGTTGCATCCATTGCAAGGGTCACTTTATCTTCGCTTAAGCCTAATTGTTTTAAAAAGGAAAGTGTTTGTTCGCCACGTGCGAAAGTAAAATCACATTTAGGTAAAAAATAGCGAGCAAGAACCCGAATGATGGGATTTTTAAATGAACCTGCAGCTTGCGAAAGTTTGATTACAGGAACACTAAATATTAAAGCAGGAAGTATAGTTAATATGTTGTATGGTAAAAAAACTAATCTTCCATCTGCAAAAGTAATCCCACCGATATCCAATAAAACAGTAGCATCTTTAATTGATTTCAAACAACTCCAAGGTTGAAATTGTAAACCAAATTTTGTCAACAACCAATAAAGTATTGCCAGAAAATTTAGTTTTATCATTCCCAATGGCTTACTATCATAAAATAGGAAATCTTTTCGATTAACCAATTCAGGATCAATTTTTGGATATGGAGTAAATATTGAAAAAAGTGTTTCGGGATTTTTCTCACAAATTTTGTCAATTGTTGTCTCCAGCATGGCAGCTGCTCCTCGATTTCCCCAGAAAGATCCTCCGATGATGGCTACTTTTTTGACTGGGTTCATAGGATCTCCAATGCTTTTAAGAAGTAAAGATATACTTTTAAAATTTTTCGGGGTAAACGAGAAATAAATAATTGTCCTGAAGGCGTGGAAGAAATTTTGTAGTTGAAAATGATGATCAACGCGACAAGATAATCCACCAGTCGAACACGTTCATGAACTGTATCTGTAATTTTAATTCCCAATAATTTACCTGCTCTGGCTCTGGCGCTGACGTTGTAATGCAAAGGTAAACTACGTGATTGTGCATCTGCGATTAATTCAATCCCAACAGGATACCCTCCAAGAACTTCATCTTGCACCATCTGATTGATGAGGTTGCTAGCTACTTCACTTCTGGAGATAACTGCATTATGTTTTATTTCGTTATCCTTCATGGACATTAACCAGACATCACCAATTGATAAATCGCAATCATAACCGGTGTGGTCACTGCAACGCAGACATTTCCGTGCGCAGAAAAAATATAAGTTCTGATAATCACTGAAAACACTGAATGGCTTTTGAATGTCTGATTGATCCTCAAAGTGAAATTGCATTTTCCCGCGCCAATGTCCAACCCGATAGCGAAAATCGGTCAGGCTTTTTCCCAATGGTTTTATCTTTTTAATAACCAATTGACTTAATTCTGGATCCGAAATGTGTCCACAAAAAAGAGCGATGGTTAAATAGATTTTTTTATCTAAAATGGGATCATTTTTTCGCAGGCGGTTGATCACCCAGGTGTCACAGGGGAGTAGAACCAGGGCTAAATTTCCTTGAAATGCTTCTATTAAAGGGACTGCATCG
>DAOUGX010000401.1:0-3278 GCA_034428855.1 Anaerolineaceae bacterium
CCTGACCAGCGAAGTCACTTCAGCCCTGACCAACCCGAGAGATGCCCAGGTTGGTTACACGGTCAATTTTGAAACATCCCTGGTTGGGACAATTGCCCGCAGCATGGTGATGAATCTGACCATGGAAGATAACATCTGGAAGGTGCAATGGGAAGAAGGAATGATTTTGCCTGAATTGAAAGGTGGAAATTATCTCTCCATGGATATCAGTGCACCGGCACGAGGAAATATTTATGATACTGATGGAAATGCACTGGTGGCTCAATCCGAGGTGGTCGCCTTGGGAATCACCCCTGGTGGCATTGGAGACGGGCAACATGGCGCATTGATCAGCTATCTTTCTGAACTCACCGGGTTGAATCCTGACTTTATCCGTTCTAAATATGAATTTGCGGGTCCGGACTGGTACATCCCGATCGGTGAAACCGCCCGTTCCAATGTTGATCGCTATTACAGCACCTTATCAACCCTGGGTGGGCTCAATATGAATTATTACACCTCAAGATATTATTTTAATGGAGGTGTGGCAGCCCATATCACTGGTTATGTACAATCCATTTTCCCGGAAGAATTGGATGAATATAAACGCATGGGGTATCGTGGGGATGAAAAAGTAGGCCGGACTGGGCTGGAAGCCTGGGGAGAAGAGGTGTTAACCGGTAAAAAAGGTGCATCCTTGTATGTAATCCGTCCGGATGGTTCAGTCGAAACCCGCATTGGATATGCTGATTCACAATTATCCCAATCCATTTACACGACCGTGGAAGAAGACTTCCAGGCAGAAGTAGAACTGGCCATTAATGGGTTTCGGGGGGCTGTGGTTGTTCTGGAACGTGACACCGGACGTGTATTAGCGATGGCCTCATCACCTACGTTCGATCCGAACCTGTTCGACCCCAATAATTTCAACAGTGGATGGATGCTTTCAGATATGCTCAATCCACAGGAAAATCGATTGCTCAATCGGGCAGCACAAAGTGCTTACCCGTTAGGGTCGGTCTTTAAAATCATTACCATGGCAGCGGCTTTGGAAACAGATACATTCAAGGCCGATGATGTGTATTATTGTGGACATACCTTCACCGATCTGGAAGGTGTGACACTCTACGACTGGACCTATGAAAAAGAACTACCTCCCAGTGGAGATCTGACCTTATCGGAAGGTTTGATGCGTTCCTGTAATCCCTGGTTTTATCATATTGGTCTGACCATGTATCAGCGTGGTTTAACCAATACCATTGCCGAAATGGCGCGAGAATTTGGTCTGGGTTCTCCGACCGGAATTGGACAAATCGACGAAGTGGCAGGCAACATTCCCGATACATTGAACGAAGGTGATTCAGTTCAACTGGCGATTGGACAGGCCAGCATGTTGGCAACTCCATTGCAGGTGGCCACATTCATCGCTGCGGTTGGCAATGGTGGAACCCTCTACCAACCACAGCTCGTTGAAAAGATAGCCCCGGCAGATGGTGACCCCACGTTTGAGTTTGAACCAATCGTTTCAGGCACTTTACCTGTGACCGAAGAAAACCTGGCCATCATTCAGGAAGCGATGCGCAGCGTGGTAGCCAATGCCAGAGGAACTGCCAGAAATGCCATGTTGGGATTACAGATACCAATCTATGGAAAAACAGGCACTGCTCAGAATCCACCTTTGCGCCCCCATGCCTGGTTCGCCGGGTATACAGATCTGGGCAACCCAGACCGGCCAGACATTGCCGTAGTTGTATTGGCTGAAAATGCCGGTGAAGGCTCCGAAATTGCAGCTCCGATTTTCCGTCGTGTGATCGAGTTATATTATTACGGCCGACCATCCAGAATTTATCCCTGGGAATCCAGTTTATATGTAACCCGGACACCGACTTCACTTTACACCGAAACTCCCAGACCGGAACAAACAGAAGAAACACCGGAGCCATAATTGGGTAACATTCAACTTCAGCAAGGACGCGTGATGAGCCTGCGATCAGGTTTCTATCATGTTTTTCTGGAGAATGGTCAAGAAGTGGTATGTCATCCTCGCGGCAGGTTGAAACAAAGGCGCAGGGATGAAGTTCGTGAAGATATCATCGCCATGGGAGATACAGTGTTGGTGTCCATGCAGTCGGATGGAAAAGGGGCGATAGAGGAGGTAAAACCTCGTACGCATGCCTTGATTCGGTCTGCACCCAGCGCACGGGGCGAATACAAACAGGTTCTTCTGGCTAATCCGGATCAGATAGTGCTGGTTTTCTCCTGTGCTCAACCGGAACCGCATTTACGCATGCTGGATCGTTTTCTGGTGATCTGCGAACAACAGGGCATCCAGGTGCTGATTGCAGCGAACAAGGTCGATCTGGTTGGGCTGGATAAAGCTCTGGAATTATTTGATATGTATTCACAAATTGGCTATGAAGTAATTTACACCTCAAACGTCACGGGATTGGGTGTGAATAATTTACGAAATTTACTGCAAGGGAAGTTATCCGGGTTGGTGGGTCCATCCGGCGTAGGAAAATCCAGCCTGTTAAATGCAGTCCAGCCTTCATTAGGATTGGCAATCAGTGAGGTCAGTGATTCAACTTCAAAAGGGAAACACACCACGGTTGTGCGACGTTTGTTTCCTCTCGATGAAGGTGGATTTGTTGCTGATTTACCAGGGATTCGTATGCTTTCATTATGGGATATTGAACCGGAAGAACTGGATGGATATTTTCCGGAATTAAGGGGAAGGGTGGCTGACTGTCAATTCAGTAACTGTTCGCATGTTAACGAACCCGGATGTGAGGTGAAAGCTGCAGTCACCCGGGGAGAAATTCATGCAGAACGGTATGAATCATATGTCCGAATGCGATTTGGGGATGTGGATAGTTGGGTGGAAGAATTATCTAATCCTACGGAGTAGATTTTTCCATTAATCTGGACGCGATTTAGATCAATTTTTAATAAAAGTGATTTCCAAATCAGAGCTGAGTTGGAAAGGTTTCCGCTGGGTTTGCCAGTGGCGATGGCAATGATTATAATGAAGGGGAAATATTGCCAGCCACCCTGAGGAGGATGCTTTGAATATAATCCGCTTAAAACGGTTTTCTTTTTTACTAGTTTTCATTTTCTTAATCAGTGCCTGCCAACCGCAGCTACAACCAACTCAGGAGGTGCAACCACCGGTCGTTACTCCGGCTGAAATTGTGCCAACCAGCGAGCCAACTCCAGAATTGCCCAAGAGTCTGGTGATCTGCATCGGAGAAGAACCGCAAACCCTGTATGCCTATGGTGGCAATAGTAAGGGCATGTGG
>DAOUGX010000402.1:0-2298 GCA_034428855.1 Anaerolineaceae bacterium
ACCTTATGTGCTGGCTCTGGATGTGGGGACCTCTAGCTTAAAAGCAGTAGTGTATGCTTTTAACGGCAAGATTCTCGCATCCGAATCCAGCTCGTATGAGTACACTTCGCCTCAAGCTGGCTGGGCTGAGGCTTCTCCGCAGGATTGGGAAGCTGCCATGCAGAGATGTCTCACACAATTAGCATTCATCCCTGACCTGCTCACACAGATTGACGTAATCGCCTTCACCGGACAAATGCATACCGCTGTATTGCTGGATAAAGAATTAAAGCCCTTATCCCCTACCATTTTATGGCTGGACCGAAGAGCATCCCTTGAAACCAGAGAATTACAGGAAGTTTTTCAACTTCCCCCTCAACATTTGAATTCAACTTACACATTGCCTAAATTGTATTGGATGCGGAAACACTTGCCGGATGTTATTCAAAGAGCTGCTCATTTGCTTTGGCCAAAAGATTATTTACGGTTTTTATTGACTGGAAAAATCTACACAGATATCACCGAACCCGGTGGCGCAGCTTTACTGGATTGGAATAAACGGGATTGGGCAAAAGAGCGACTCACCTACATCGGAATCAGCCCGGAAATTCTTCCTACCATACTCCAGCCGGAAGAGGAAGCCGGGAACTTATTACCGCATATCATCACAAAATATAAAATTAATCCAAATGCCAGGGTCATAGCTGGAGCTGGTGATGTCCTGGCTCTTATTTCAAGTGCTCCTCCCCAAAAAGGCCGTTTAAATTGTTCATTGGGTAGCTCTTCCATGATTTTTTGCCCGTTAGAAACCGGTGAATTCATCCAGGATCCCGACAATCGGATTTATACCTATCCCTTATTAAGGTTACCCATGTTGGGTGGGGTCTCCTCCACCACGGGTGCTGCCTTACAATGGGCATGGAAAAATCTCTATCCGGATCTATCCTTCGAATTTGCTATAAAGGAAGCCCTTGATGTTCGCATCGGTAGTGATGGCGTCATTTTCCTGCCCTTTTTATCTGGTGAACGCTCCCCTTATTGGAATGACCATTTACGCGGGAGTTTCCATGGATTATCTCTCGCTCATTCCCGGGCACACCTGTTGCGAGCCGTGATGGAAGGTGTCGGCTTTAGTGTACGCTATTTGGTTGATATATTCCAAAACCTACATGTAGATATTCATGAGATTGCGCTGGCAGGTGGAGGAACCAGAACGGAAGGTTGGGCTCAGATACTTTCGAATATCTGTCAACTTCCAGTATGTGTCTATACCGGACAGGAAACAGTAACGCATGCCCTGTTTGCTTACGCCTGTCTGGCTAACCAGGATCATCGTTCATTTGACCAGGCATTATTAGATACTTTTGAAGAACCATCCTGGGTATTTCCACAGGCTGAGACAGCTGATCTTTATCAGCCTCTCTATGAGTCTTATAAAGCCCAGGCAGAATTTAACCAGGAAATATCAAAATCTTGAAAACCAATTTGTAATTATTAAATCGTAGTTAAAGGAGAAAAAAATGTTCGGAAAAACCAGAAGGTTAAACAGATTGTTCGTTGGAAAAGAAAAACTTTGTCTTCTCTCACCCCTGGATCACGGCGGCTGGTTAGGCCCTGTCAAAGGTCTCGACAATCCGGAATGGATTGTAGGTGAGGTTCTGGCAGGAGGAGCCAATGCTGTGCTGGCCTCCCCTGGCTTTTTACAGGCAGCCCAAAAATCATTAAAACCAGAAACCGGTTTAGTTCTGCGCGTCAGCCTGACAGCAGGTCTCAGTAAACAAGGCACCCAGGAAACACCCATAGCCAGCATAGAATCTGCAATTCGAATGGACGCAGATGCTGTGGTTGTCTCAGTCTTCTTTGGAAGAGAAGGAGATATTGAGATTTACCAATGGTTAGCTGCATTGGTCGAAGAATGTCGACCCTATGAAATCCCGGTCATTGCTGAGATGATGCCCCCTGAAAATGTATCCTTTGATCCGAAGGCAATCGCCCATGCAGCCCGCATAGGTATGGAAATTGGTGCCGATGTGATCAAAACCAATTTTTCAGGCGATGTTGAATCTTTCCGACAGGTTGTTAAATCCGTTCCCATTCCCATCATAGTTGCTGGTGGTCCCAAAACCGGCAATGAAGGCGATGACGCCACGGTAAATTTGGCAAAAGCAGCCATTGAAGCAGGAGCTAAAGGCGTCGCGATTGGTCGCCGCGTGTGGCAATCGGATAATCCCAGAGAGGTCACCCGTCAGGTGGCTACTGCATTTTGGAAATAATTTCCTTCCTTGTGTTTGTTTTTCAGATTCTTCTCCGAATTTCTGA
>DAOUGX010000403.1:0-1613 GCA_034428855.1 Anaerolineaceae bacterium
GAGCGGGTTCCATCAATTTCCGGTTCCGTCTCAAACCCAGAAGCCACCAAAACCGTTACTTCTGGTGAAAATTCCTGCGGTGAAAGCGCGTCTGCATGAATGAACATGTTATAGGCGAATAAACTTCCCCAGGCTGTGTCGGTGACTATTCTGGCAGGAAAGCGGTAAGCCGGATCTGCCCCACCGTAACAATCCTGAATGTAGAGCTCTTTCTGTTTAAAGTATTCCAAAACCCGAACCTTCAGGTTCTCAAATTTATCTATGGCAAATGGTCGATTGTCTTTATTCCACCAGATGTGGTTCTGGCTGGATGGTTCCTGTACAAAGAATTTATCTTTTGGTGATCTTCCGGTACATTTTCCGGTATAGATGACCAGGGGGCCAAATTCCGCCATCATGGCTTCATTTTGTTTGATCACCTGCTCATAAAGTAAAGGTGGTGTCAGGTTCCAATGAGTTTTTTTCGAAATAATTTGAGTTTTGGTCACCAATTCAAAAGAGGAAGGCATAAGTTCTCCTGGTATAAATTATTTTCTTAAATGTTTACTCACAGCCCGTGAGTAGCGCAATAACAGCCATGCGGACTGGACCACCATTGGCTGCCTGCCGGAAATATGCAGAACCATCATATTCGTCAATTTCAGGATCAATTTCATCGGTTCGAGGGAGTGGATGCATGATCGTAATGCCTGATTTTGCTTTATCAATCAATTCACAATTAATGATATGAGACCCTTTCAATCGCTCATAAAGACTCAGGTCTTCGAAGCGTTCTTTTTGCAGACGGGTCATATAGAGCACATCGCTTTTCGCAGCAGCTTCATTGATGTCATCGGTTTCAACAACTTCAATACCATCATTGCGTAAAGCCTGAGTGATTTCTGCGGGCATCCTCAACTCCTCAGGAGAGACAAAATAAAATCGGGGTCCATATTTACCCAACAGCCAGGAAAGAGAATGCACAGTGCGCCCGTTTTTAAGGTCACCCGCCAGCGTAACTGCCAGATTATTGAGACGTCCACGTTCTTTTTGAATGGTATAAATATCGACAAGGGCTTGTGTGGGATGTTCCCGTGCTCCATCCCCACCATTGATCACCGGAATACTGGCTCCAGCGGCCAAATCCTGTGCACTTCCAGCGTGCATGTGGCGGATCACTGCGATATCCGCATAGCCACTGATCATTTTCCCGGTATCATATAAAGTTTCACCTTTGACGGCAGAACTGGCTGAAATTCCCTGCAAAGTTGATACTACGTGCCCACCCATGCGCAACATAGCTGTCTCAAAGGACAAACGTGTATGTGTGGAAGGTTCGTAAAATAATACGGCCAATACTTTTCCATCCATATTATTTAATCTTCCGCCAGAAGCCAGCACCTGCTCAAAACGACTGGCTGTTTCTAAAATCAAACTGACATGTTCCAATTTGATATCTTTAACATGTAAGATATCCTTCCCGCTCAATACACTTGCCATGCAGAAAATCCTCCTGGTTGCACCTTAAGCATTGATTGAAATTGGTATTCTAACAAATCGAATGATTCCCATTCTACTAAGCTACTGCTTTATTATTAGTAGGCATGTTACTGTTCTAATTCTAGCATATCGAT
>DAOUGX010000404.1:0-9672 GCA_034428855.1 Anaerolineaceae bacterium
TGAAGCGGATGTCCTGAAATCCATCGTGCATGAATTTGAAGAACAGGGTTATCCCATGCTGGATTCATTTGGCGGGCTTAAATTGGCAGAAGCATCCGATCGCTTCGAGCAGGCTAAACAGGCACTGGCTGATTTACCTGCTGGCATTCACCATTTCTATATTCACCCCAGCCTGGACACGCCAGAAGCGCGTGCTATCTCACCGGACTGGCAAGCCAGAGTGGCTGATTATGAGACTTTCTTAAACCCTAACCTGAACAAATTCTTAAAAAATGAAGGTATACAAACGATTGGCTATCGAGCAATAGAAGCATGGATGCCCGCCGGAAATGGAAATTAATCCATTGAAAAACCATCCTGATCTTAAAAATGGAGATTTATAAAATGATACGAGATTTGATTTTGAAAAACCGCAGTTATCGACGCTTCGATGAAACGATTGTGATAGACAGAAAAATTTTGGTCAACCTGGTTGACCTGGCACGCCTGTCCGCCTCGGGTGGAAACAAACAGCCCTTGAAATATATGCTCTCCTGGGACCCGCAGCAGAATGCCAGAGTTTTTAAGTATCTGGGGTGGGCTGCTTATTTAAAAGATTGGGAAGGACCTGCCGAGGGGGAAAGACCGTCAGCATATATCATTATTCTGGGTGATAAGGAGATCAGTCCTGCAATTGATTGTGACCACGGGATAGCATCACAAAGTATTTTATTGGGTGCAACAGAATTGGGACTGGGGGGTTGTATTATCCATTCAGTTCAGCGGGAAGGACTACGTAACGAATTAGGGATTGATCCTCGCTACGATATTAAATTGGTTCTTGCCATTGGCAAACCTAATGAACAAGTTGTTCTCGAAGAGGTTAGACCAGATGGAGAATATAAATATTGGCGCGATGAGCAACAAATCCACCATGTGCCCAAACGTTCTTTGGATGATGTTATCCTGGATATCTGATTATTATCGGATCAGGGTGATTGGTAAGCATTTTCTGTAATAAAATCATCAATTTCTGAGCGGGGAAAGACATAATCCTCAGGTCTAGCCCACATGCTGTTGGAGACACCTAAATTTCCAATCGTATCTCCATTGAGGGTGACAGTGGCGGATTGAACAGCGGGATTTGCGAACACGGTCAGTAGAATCTGCATCCGGGCAGCAATCAGCGTGATATCCCCAACCCCAAAATATTCTCCTTGCAAATCCACGTCTGCATGGCCATCTTCAAAAGTAATATCAATGATCTCCAGATTGCTGCTTTTCCATCCATTTCTGCTGTCGTTGAGAGCCTCCAGTAATGCCAGTTTGAGATCAGAAACAGTATCGTTACTAAATGGAAGGTCTGAAAGCGTCGGAGCAAGAATGTAAGTATCTTCCATAATCACCACGCTTCCCTCCGGATAAGAAGTATCTTCAACGTTCACAAAGGAATAGTAAATAATTCGGTTTTCGGAAGGACAGTCGCCAGTCAGCATTATGCCTTTATCCTCATTGATCCAACCTTCCCCGCTGGCAACAGAAAAATAAGTTTTATTCTCACGACTAATCGCATAATCCTTAAATCCGTTTTCAGGTGAGCTCCCACGCGGTGATGAATATTCTTCCGCCACACTGGCATCAATGCGATACCAGCCATCAGACGCGATTTCCAGTACGCGGGCAAATACACCAGGTGAAAGAAGAGCGAAAATCTGAGAAGTTCGATCTGGTAGGCGGTATACCTCGACCGGTTGATTGCGTGCAAGCAGCGTACACACATCTGATGGAGGAAAATCTCCGGAATAAAGCATGGGAGGAAATGGTAAATCAACCGTCTGCCCATCCGAGAAAAAGGCAGTTGCATGGATTTCACCTGCGATGTTCGCCGGTATAGCCCAGGTTATGGAAACACCATCAGATGTATCAACATCGTTTCCAACCACAACCGGAGGTTCTCCACGCTGTGAAATAAAGCGGAACTCGAATTCATTCGCTCCTTCAGGAGGATTTTTCCAGCTAAATGTGATCGTTGTTCCTGCCAATAAATAAAAATTCCCTGCATCACCGGAGATATGATCAAAAACCAGATACGAAGGTTGCGAAGGTGTGGTTTCTGGTGGAGGAATGACCAGCGTTTCAGAAAATTCTTCGATTGGTGTAGGAATTGTAGAAACATCCGTTGGACTGGGAATATCCCTTTGTGAACAAGACACCAGAAGTATGGAACCAATCAAAATGGGTACAAAAGTTGTTGACAGGTGAAGGAAAAAAGTGTTTTTCATATTGCTCATTAGGGTTTACATTTTCTATTTTTAAGGTAGATCGGTATTTTAATTATATACTTTTTGGCTTTGAGAATTCTTTATTGACAATCGTCAAATCTTAACTATAATAATAGTATACGGTATACCGTATACTATTATTCTTAAGGATTGCCCATGTTTTCCAATCAATTTTCCTCTGAAACAACATATTCAATAAATAGCCACCCTTTCGCTTTCAGTCTGCAGAACTTCAACGATCAATCATCTCTTTTCAATTGGAAGGAGATTAAGGCTCGGAAAAATGGTGTCTGGTACCCTCTTGAAGTCCAGGATTTGAGCGAGGAATCATCAACCATCCTGGTTCAATTCGTCTCACTGAATGATCCTGACATCCGCTTGAATTTGTTGATGAAGGTACAAGAAAATTTATTGCAAGCAGAAATAGTCACGAACGACCCGAGTATTGAAGCACTGGGGATTGACTTTGCAGCCCAGCCAGATGAGCACTACCTTGGTTTTGGAGAACGCTTTAACCGCATCGATCAACGCGGACAGGAAATTGATCTTTATGTCATTAATGGCGCCTCCGGTGGTCTGACCTATAAACCCATCCCATTTTTCATGTCAAGTGCCGGGTATGGTGTGCGTCTGCTCACTTCTTACCGTACCAAAGTACGCCTGGCTTGCTATGATGATCCCTCTGTGGTCTCCATCCGCACAGAAGCCAACCAGCTCTCCTTCCAGTTATGGTCCGGTCAACCATTCGCCGAACTCCTCACCCACTACACACAATTACTGGAACAGCCCCTCTACCAACCACCAGCCTGGATTTTCGGGCCCTGGAAGTCACGAGACTGGACAGCTGAAACCCAGGAAACAGTGGAAGAAGATTTACGACTGCCACGCCAATTAAATCTGCCTGGCACTGTGAAATTAATTGATGCAGCCTGGGAATTACAACTGAACGATTTTGAATTCAATTCATCATTCCCGGATCCGCAAGGGATGGTGGCTGAAGCCCGAAAACTAGGGTATCGCATCGTCATTTGGGTGGGGCCATGGATCGTCAAATCTCCTCCCAACCAGGCGATTTATGATGAATGCGCTCGAAGAGGATTTTTAATCAAAGATGGTACCGGTCAACCATACGTCCATCGTTTGGGGAACAGCCCAGGATTCATGGGATCCTGTCTGGATTTCACCAACCCGGATACGATAATCTGGTGGCAAAGCCATATTGAAAAACTGGTCAAAATGGGTTTTGATGGTTTTAAAACTGATTTTGGAGAGCAGGTACCAGAGGATGCCATTTTTTATAACGGGAAAACCGGTAAGGAAATGCACAATCTATTTCCACTGCTCTACAACCAGGTTACCTACGAAGCCATGCAACGCCACACGCATGGAATATTGCTGGCTCGTTCTGCCTGGGATGGGTCACAATCCTATTGTGCTTTATTCGGTGGTGATCAAAGTTCTGATTTTGGTCCTGCTACCGGTTTCCCCAGTGTGATTAAGGCGTCTCAAAATGCTGGTATTTCGGGTTTTCCCTTTTATGCCAGTGATATCGGTGGTTATTTTGGTACCCCAACGGAGAGTGTTTTTGCCCGTTGGATTACTTTTGGAGCATTTCTACCAATCATGCAATTACATGGGCTTGGTTGTCGGGAACCCTGGAAATATTCACCCAGGATATTGGACCATTATCGTCGCTATGCCCGTCTCCATATGGATTTATTCCCTTATATTTACACATACGCCCTGGAAGCAAGCGAGACCGGTGTACCGATCATGCGCGCGATGGCATTTACCTACCCGGAGGATCCTGCTATCTGGAACCCGATGTACGAATTGCAATACTGTTTTGGGCGTGAACTGTTGGTATCACCCATTTATTCCGGACACAGTACCGAATGGAGTCTGTATCTTCCGGCGGGTGGATGGAGGAATTTCTGGAACGGTGAACCTTATTTTGGAGGTAAAGAAATAACCATGCAGGTATCGGTGGATGATATTCCTGTATTTGTTCGGGCCGGTGCGATTATTCCTTTCCTGGATCCTTCCCCGGACACTTTGTTACCGGTGATGGATGAACCCGAAATCAAAGTTGCCGGAAATGATCTGCGATTGCAGTTGTATCCAGGTACGAAGGGTGAATTTTGTTTATATGATGGAACCGAATTCCATTGGGATGAGGATGAAACAACTTTAAGAATCAACAATCAACCCCTGGACAGATGGATTTCTGTCCGAATAATGGATGCCGGTTATCAATTTGTTCAGGCTGTCGATGATGCTGGGTTCACTCTTGATATTGAAACATCCGATCTGAATGGATCAGCTGGATGTATACGCATCCGTACTTTAAAGAATCATTCTTATTCACTGAAGTTTAAGTAAAGGATTTGATATGACACGAATTCCGGAATCGAATGATTGGCAACAAGCCTTAAAACCAATAAAGTCTCAAACCTTATTGGCGGATCAGGTGTATGAGAACCTCTCTCATGCCATCCTGACCCAAAAAATCAAGCCAGGTCAACACTTGGTGGAACAACCGTTGGCAGATCAATTGGCTGTCAGTCGCATTTCCATCCGGGAAGCCATTCGCCGACTGGCACAGGATGGACTGGTAGAAATCATCCCATCCAAAGGTTCCTTCGTGGTTAATTTAACCGCAGAGGATGTCAATGAAATCTATCAACTGAGATCCTCTCTCGAAATCATCGCCTTAAAAGAAATCATGCTGAACCAAAAACACCGTAACTTTTCTGATCTTGAAAGAATAGTGACACAAATGATTTCTTTGGAACAAAAAGAAGATCGATTACAGGGAGCTACACTGGATAATCAATTTCATCGAACATTGATGAATTTATCCGGATTATCCCGCACTACCCGGATTTGGGAACAAATGTCAACCCAGATTACCATGGTGATCTATACGGTCAGCAGCTATTATCCATCCTATGAAGGACTGGCTGAACGCCATGCCAAATTAGTCTACTTAATGCGCTCAGGCAACTATCCCAATGCAGAATCCTACCTGAAAGATCACATCCAGGAAGGATCCGAGTTGTTACTGGCTGCCATACTTCAATCCAACCCTGAATAAAACAAAGAGGTAATTATGAAAATTAATCAAATCGAATGTAGTCTCATCGAGTATCCTTTACCAGCACCTTTGCGACCCGCCTGGGCACCAGGACGGGTGTTTACCACCACCAATTGCACCTTGCTACGGGTTCACACGGATGAGGGGATCAGCGGCGTAGGTGCCGGACCTGAAGTGGGCATGTTGGGAATCAATACCTTTGCTGATCTGGTTGCACCCTATGTTCTGGGAAAAGACCCATTCATGGTTGAACAAATCAGCCCCTACTTACGGGTGGCAGCCCGGGATGGCAGCTATCCCTGGGCTTTTGAAATGGCACTCTGGGACATCATCGGTCAGGTTACCAACCAACCGGTCTATCGTTTGTGGGGTGGGTTTCAAAAACGTATGCCTGCTTATGCCAGCCTGGCTGAAGTACCTGCTTTCGAAGAACAAATCGAACGAATCCATCTATTACGCAGTGTCGGTATGCGTGCTTTCAAGCTGCGATTACGGCGTCCTTCCATTAAAGAAGATATCGCACTGGTAGAACATGTGCGTTCCGTATTTGGAGACCAGATCGACCTGATGGTGGATGCCAATCAGGCGCATGTGATGCCCTCACCCAAACCCATCGGCGCCTGGACGTATTTCGAAGCTTTAACGGTAGCGCGTGCCATGCAGGATCTGAATGTCCTGTGGGTGGAAGAACCCCTCCCACGCTATAACTATCACCAGTTGGCGCAATTAGCCGAAGCTGTTGATATTCCAATCGCTGGTGGGGAATTGAATATTGGTTTACACGAATATAAGATGCTGGTGGATATGAATTGCTACGATATCATCCAGGCAGATGCTGCCTTCTCTGAAGGTATTTTCCAGTTGCGTAAGGTGGCTGCGTTAGCTGAGATGTCCTTCAAGAAGTTCATTCCCCATACCTGGTCGAATGGGATCGGGATGGCAGCCAATCTGCAACTGGCAGCATCCTTGCCTAACTGCCCCTGGTTCGAATTCCCGGTAGACCCCCCTGGCTGGACTGTGGAAGCCCGTGATTTTATGCTTGAACAACCCTTCCAGGTGGATGCGGATGGAAGTATTACCTTGAGTGAATTGCCCGGTTTAGGTCTCAAATTGGATGAAGGCGCTATTCAAAAATATACCAAACACCATTGGACCAGCGATAAATTCAATTGAGGTTAGCAGGCGTATTTTGGAGAAAACATCCCAAAATAATCACAACTCAAAGATTAAGAAAAGTGACAGGATAAAATTATGTGTACAGAAGCAACGCTCGAAAAAGATATTTTAGAACTCGCCCTGGCTCCTCGCGAAAAACGTAAGAAACTGGCCGTCCAGATCCTTAATCTGACATGGGAAAAAGGTCTCTTTCCGGCATCCATCGCCCCTGTGTATCAGGCCCTGGGTAAAGGTGAACTGGTTCCAATGACCATTCCCGCCTTTAACGTGCGTGGTCTCACCTATCCACTGGCCAGGGCAATCTGGCGGGCAGCCTTACAGCAAAAATGCGGTCCAATCATTTTTGAATTAGCTCCATCAGAGTCGACCGGTTGCGACCAGACCTTTGAAGAATACGCTGCCCTGGTGATGGCTGCTGCGTTCAAAGAAGGCTATCAAGGTCCTGTCTTCCTGCAAGGTGATCATTTCAGTATCGATCACCTCAGTGATGCAGAACCACTGGAAGAATTAGCCATTGAGGTCATTGAATCTGGATTTTATCAGATCGATATCGATGGTTCTCATCAATACAATTCACAGGCCGAGCACCTTACTGATTTTCATGCACCTAATGCCCAGATCACTGCAAAAATGATCAGCGCATTGCGACAGAAACAACCCCGGGACATTCATCTCACCCTGGGTGGTGAGGTTGGTGAAATTGGGGGTCGAAATACCTCCAAAGAGGACCTGGTGGCTTTTCACAGCGGATTACAAAATTTCCTGCCTGAAGGTGTTCCAGGATTGGATAAAATCAGTGCTCAAACTGGCACCACCCATAGTGGCATCGTCTTGCCTGATGGTAGTACCGGAAGAATGAGTGTAGACTTTTCCCTAATTTCCAAACTTTCACAGCAAGCCCGGGAATTTGGCTGGTCTGGTATGGTACAACATGGCGCATCAACCCTGCAATTTGAAGATCTCGCTCAGTTGCCACAAGCTGGTGTGATTGAAGTGCATCTGGCAACCCAGATCCAGAACATCCTCTTTGATCATCCGGCTTTCCCCACCGACTTACGAGATCAGATGAAGCGCGAACTGGTAGCATCTACACGCGGAGCAGAGGGTGACCATGTGAATGTGTCTGCCGAGTTAAGTGAAGCGCAACAGTTTTATCAGGCTCGTTGGGCTGCCTGGGGAATTTATAAAGCTCAACTCTGGCAAATACCTTCCGAGGTAATTAACCAAATTGGAGATAGCCTGTCTGATTGGGCAACCCGGGTATTTCAATCATTGAAAGTAGCTCAGCGTGAACAGGTGTTGAAGGACTATTTTCCAGGAGGCCAGCAGTGATCCACTATGATGTCGTCGGACTGGGTTTGGCAACCCTGGATATTCTGGCGCAAACTCCTCGCTTACCCAATTCCAATGATTGCTTTCCCATTGCATCGCTGGAAATGCAAGGTGGTGGACCAGTTGCTACAGCCCTCGTAGCACTTTCCAAATTAGGAGCGAATTGCAACTATCTGGGGTCATTCGCTGCTGATGAGACCTCCACACAAATTATTTCTGAATTACATCGTTATGGCATTGATACGGATTTTTGCCCACAACGGGACACTGGTGTCTCCTCTGCATCAGTAATATTAGTCGAACAACAAAACGGCCAACGAGCCATCTTATTTCAAAAATCAACAGCAGAAGATTTACAACCTGATGAAGTACCCGAAGAATTGATTCGTAATGCACGTGCATTGCATCTGGATGGTTTTTTCACCTCCGCAGCATTATCTGCAGCCCAAATTGCGCGGGAACACAATGTGTTGGTTTCTTTTGATGGTGGTGCTGGTGAATTGATGTGGGATGAATTGACACAGCTTTTACCACTGGTGGATATTCTGGTCGTGGCGAAAAAATTCGCCTTCGAAACCACAGGAAAACACGATATCCTGGTCGCCGGGCAAGAATTGATTAACACCTATAACAACCAGCAGGTCGTCATAACCGATGGAGAAAATGGTAGCTGGTATTGGGATGCCCATACCCATTTTCACCAGCCAGCTTTTCAGGTAAATGTCGTGGATACAACCGGAGCAGGAGACACATTCCATGGTGCTTATCTATACGCATGCCTGCAACCGGAATGGAACCCTGTATATCGTCTAAAATTTGCCAGTGCTGTAGCTGCCCTGAAGTGCACTCAAATTGGTGGTCGCAAAGGAATACCCACCCTGGCTGAAACAATCCATTTTTTAGAAACACATCATACAACAGGAGAAGAACATTTATGAAAAACAATAAACAGTTGAAGGTAGGTCTCATCTCAGTCGGCGTTCCCTGGTTTGATCAGGAAGTTGCAGAAAGAAACCTGAAAGAGACACGTACCTGGTTAGAAAAATCCTGGCAGGTTGCAGGACCACAACAGGTGGTGGTTGATACGGACACCTTGGATTCTGCCATTCATCAATTCCAGACTGTCGATCGTCCGCAGATTCTGATCATCCAGATCGGCACCTTCCCGGATGGCGAGGTCCCACTAAAAATCTCTGAACAAATCAGAGTTCCTATTATTATTCACTCTTTACCTGAACCAGAAATCGACAAACGAATTGCCATCAACAGCCTGTGTGGTGCAAACCTGACCACCTTTACATTAACTGAAATGGGATTCCCGCACAAAGCTATTCATGGTTTCGTCAGTGATCCGCAGGTTCAGACACAAATGACAGCTTTTATTCGCGCTGGATTGGTTCTGGCTGAGTTAAAACAAAAACGGATCGGGTTAATTGGTTTTCGTGCTCCTGGATTTTATCCCTGTGTGTTTGATGAACTCCTGATTCGTCGTACTTTTGGGGTGGGCATCGATCATATTCCATTGAGTGAAGTGGTTTTAGAATTACAAAAAGGTAATCAAATACCAGCTCCCGTTAAATCATTTCCGAGAATTGAAGGTGGTGAATTACCAAAAGAATCCATCGATTCGATTGAGAAGTACTACGCCGCTCTTGGAACTGTCCTGCAGCGCAACGGACATGGACTCTTCGCGATCAAAGATTGGCCAGAAATTATGGGCCTGGAAGATCCGGGTGGAATTTGGCCTGGTTTGGGCTGGTTACTGGATGAAGGATACTTATTAGCACCCGAAGGAGATGTCAATGC
>DAOUGX010000405.1:0-3600 GCA_034428855.1 Anaerolineaceae bacterium
ACCCCAGTTTCTCTCTCAGACCAAAGAAAGTCTGACCAGTCCGGAAGTGCATGGACCGGTTTTATCGACTACCTATAGTTTCATCAATGACTATCTGGACAAAAACATCCCGGTAGGCAAGGTGATTGTCAACCAGGCGGTGGCGGCGGCACGAGGTCGGGAAGCTGCCTCGCAAGCCCGCAAACTAGTGATCAAAAAATCCGCCATGGATGCCGGCGAGTATGTGCTTGGCAAGCTGGCGGATATTCAACGCCGCGGTGGCAATCCACTGGTGCCGCTGGAACACACAGCGCTGTACATTGTGGAAGGCGATTCGGCTGGCGGATCCTGCAAACAAGGTCGGGATTCGCGTTATCATGCCATTTTACCCCTGCGCGGGAAAATCCCGAACGTGGAGAAAATGAAGTTAAACGACATCCTCAAAAACAGGGAAATTGCTGCCATCATTGCAGCAGTCGGCACAGGAGTCGGAGCGGATTGTGATGTGACCGGCATGCGTTATGGTCGCATTTCGGTACTGGTTGATGCGGATGTGGATGGTTCGCACATTGCCACGCTGTTAGCCACCCTTTTCTGGCGTACTATGCGCTCGGTGATTGAGGAAGGACGCTTTTTTGTCGCCCGGCCGCCATTGTATCTGGTCCGGAACAAAAGTGGTAAAGAATCCCGGTATGCCTATTCAGAAGGTGAACGCGAGGAAATCGAGAAAGAATTTGGTGGAGCGCGTAGTGTATTCGTGCAACGATACAAAGGGTTGGGAGAGATGAACCCGGAACAATTGCGTGAGACTGTGTTTGTTCTTCCGGAAGAGATTGTCGGGAAAACAGGTAAACGTAAAAGTCGCGCAAAAGAATCTGCTGGTCCTGCTGAACGCGAAATAACGGCTGCAGATTTTTCACAACGAGATGTTCGGATGATGATTGATGATATCCATCGCACACGCTCCCTGATCACCCGATTGATGGGTTCAGAGGTGGCACCCCGCAAAGAATGGTTGATGAATGTAGACTGGAGCGCTGAGGAATAAGCAGCGAGACTGAGGTAGAAATGACAGAGAACAATGATTTTCAAAATGAAGTGACCAATGTTCAGGAACAAAGCCTGGATCATTTTATCGAAGAGGCTTACCGGCGCTATGCAGTTCTGACCATTCTGGATCGAGCCCTTCCGGATGTACGCGATGGCATGAAACCCGTACAGCGCCGTATTCTGTATGCCATGGGGGATATGAGCCTGTGGCATTCCAATCCGCATAAAAAATCTGCTCGTGTGGTGGGGGAAGTGCTGGGTAAATATCATCCACATGGTGACCAATCGGTGTATGATGCCATGGTGCGCATGGCCCAGGATTTCTCGATGCGGGCTCCGTTGATCGATGGGCAGGGTAATTATGGTTCCATCGACGGTGACAGCGCGGCTGCTATGCGTTATACCGAAGCACGCCTGGCCAGTGTGGGTGAGGTCATGCTTCTGGATATTGAAAAAGATACCGTCGATTGGCGACCAAATTTCGATGGCTCGCTGGAAGAACCGATGGTGCTTCCTGCCCGTATTCCGAATCTGCTGGTAAATGGTGCAACCGGGATCGCCGTAGGTATGTCGACCAGTATACTGCCGCACAACCTGGGGGAAGTCTGCGATGCCGTAAAATTTGTGGCGCAAAACTGGAAACGGCGTGAGAGCATCTCGGTTAAGGAATTGATGAAATTCATCCCCGGGCCGGATTTACCGACGGGTGGTTTGCTGTATCGTTACCGGGTGAATGGAGAAGAAAATCCCGTGGATGTGATTGCCCAGGCTTACGAAACCGGGCATGCCACGTTGGTTTGCCAGGCAAAAGCGGATATCCAGGATATTGGCGGTGGAAAATCCGCCATCATGGTGACTGAATTGCCTTATCAGACCCAAAAGAACACCATTCTGGAACGTATTGCTGCCAGCCGTGATAAATTTAATGGAATTACAGATGTGCGCGATGAATCGGACTATACCGGTATGCGGGTGGTGTTTGAAGTCGCCCGCGGTATGGACGCTGAAGATGCCCTGGATAAATTGTTGACCAACACCCAGATGCGCTCCAGCCTTTCACACAATGCTCTGGCGCTGGTGGTGGACGAGAATGGAAAAGCTGCTCCAAAAAATTTATCACTTCGTGAGATGATCACGGAGTTCATCAAGCATCGTTTGAATGTCATCACCCGGCGGTCGCGCTATGACCTCGAAAAAGCGGAAGAACGCAATCATATTTTAGAGGGATTGCTAAAAGCCATCAGCATGATTGATCAGGTGATCAGCATCATTCGTAAATCACAGACTTCTGAAACAGCCCGTAAGAACCTGATGACCGAACTGGATCTGACCGGCGTGCAGGCACAGGCTATCCTGGATATGCCGTTGAAACGACTGGCATCTCTGGAACGCAAAAAACTGGAAGACGAACGCAAGGAATTATTACAAAAGATCAAGGATTTGAAAGCAATCCTTGCTTCGCAGGAAAAACGTCTCGAGATTGTGGTGGAAGAAACGGAAGAAATCAAAGATAAACATGCCGAACCGCGTAAAACGATCATTGTTGAAAGCGAAGAAGGACACCAGGCAGCCGTGACCGTCTCGGATATGGTTATCCCCAGTGAAACACAACTGGTGATGATCGGCGAAGACGGTATTCAGCGTGTGGATGCTAAAGGGTATCGCGACGTGGTGACCAAAGGTAAACCCACCAGCCGGGCTGTCAATATCGCTCTGTTACGCGAAACTGTTGAACCAGCTGAGACCTTACTACTGGTCACCAATCTGGGGCGTTGCTGGCAGGGGAATGCCGGGCGTTTACCGTTGAGTGCAAACTTCCAGGATATCGGGCTGAAACGTGGTGAAAAAGTGGTCGGGTTAGGTGTGGTGCAGGAAGGTGGTAAATTGGTGATCGGTACCACCGCTGGCATGATCAAACGGGTGGAATTGGCAGACGTGCTCAGTTCGCGGTCTGAAGCCACATGGGCAGCCATCATCGGATTAAACGGTGGCGGTGAAGAAGTGTTGTTCGCCGGGGTGGCCAGTGATGAGGCACATGTAATGATTTGCACATCTGGAAACGATAAAGTCGCTCCACGCGTCTTGCGCTTTGAATCAGGATCGATCAATCCACAGGCAACACCATCCGCCAAGGGTGTGACGGCAATCAAGATGATGGGAGATCGCCTGGTGTGTGGTTTGCTGGTGGAATCGGGATACCATAAAAAAGGGTTTGCTTTTGCGGTTAGCGCCAAAGGTCATGCCAAACGCATTGCGATCGATGAATTCCCGCTGCAGGGGCGTGGTGGTCAGGGCGTCCAGCTATGGAAAATTACAGCCGAGACAGGCCCGGTGACCGGTTTTACAGTCGGTATGGATAAAGATCAGATTGATATCTATTCCAGCAAATCAAAACGCTTCCGCCTGGATGGAAAAGATCTGCCTCTGGTGACCCGGGCAACCAAAGGTGTTGACCTGGGCAAGAAATACGTGAAAGGTGATCTCTTCGGAGACGGTGAGACCACTGCCGGACTGGTAGTTTGTTAAGATGCCGATTGAAGCCAATTTACACGAATCAGAACAAGGTGAATT
>DAOUGX010000406.1:0-4187 GCA_034428855.1 Anaerolineaceae bacterium
TCAAGAAATCCGTATCGCCGGATAGTTCAGTCCTGGCAAGACCTTCTTCATAGGAGAAGCGACCGGAGACAAAGATGTTGAAATCCAGCACATCCATGCGCAACCGGGCAACCTCATCTCCATTACCGATCTGCCAGGTTCCTCCAGCCACGCCTTCCAGTTCGAATACCAGGGCATTCTCAGATAATCTTTTTCGTAATTGCCGGGCGACATCCAGCATTACCAGGGCAGCAATGCGACCATCATGCTCGGAGGTTTGCTCAAAATGGTTTCCGGTGGCGCGGCAGATATCCAGGCGGTGCATCCAGGTATCGCGGCTGTGGATGACCCACATCAGATGGCGCAGGGAAAATGTGCCCGAGACAGGGTGCGGAACAGTGATTAATTTTGCCAACCGGAAATGGTAAGCCCAGTTATGCATGGCCTGGGGGGCAACCTGGCGCAATTCAGAAATAATTTCAGCAGGCGACCGATCGTGTCGTTCTCCCACCTGCAAATCATTGATTGCGTCTTCGGGTAGCTGACCAGGTTTTGGTCTGGCACTGTATTGGCGAATCATCTCCCGGTAACCGATGCCACTGGCATACCCTCCGGCCTGATGGGCGAGCATATCCCGGACGGTCCAAGCGGTACAGGCCGTCGGTTTTTGCCAATCGTCATCGCTGAGTTTATCGAGCAATTGGCTGAAACGTGCGAATTCGTGCTCCAGCAGAAGAAAAGCTTCATCATTTGTGACATAGGGAATCGCGAGTGCGTTCGGTATGGATTGAGTAATGGGTTGGGAAGATGTACTGATCATTTATGTATCTCCTTTAAGTGAATAGGTTTTATTTTGCCCAGGCTTGAGCGATGAGTGCTACGACTGTTGGGGCCAGAGAAGCGAAACGACTTTTTTCAAGGGGCACATCCGCCTGGTTGGCTAAGTGCAGAGCGGTAATGCCATGATTGATGGCGATTAATAAATCGGTCAGTTGTCTTTCATTCAATGAAGTATTCAACCCGGGCAACCAGGTCTTCACATGGGAGTAAGTCCTCTCCAGGATTCCAAAACTGATCTGCAGGCTATTCTGCGACGGTACAAACCCGGGCACCGGACGTTCAAAACATAGCTGATATAGCTCGGGGTTCTGCAGGGCGAAGTCCATGTAATTTTTCATCAGATTCGATAAATGGGTTTGCCAATCACCGTCTTCATTTAAGTAATTGTTGATTTGATCAGCGAATTTACTGTATCCTAACTGGAAGAGAGCGTCATAAATCTCCATTTTGCTGGCAAAATAGTTGTAGAGCGATGGGGCGCGCATGTTTAATCGCCGGGCGAGTTCCTGCATGGAGAGAGCCGCCACGCCTTCCTCGCGCATGATCGCTCGGGCGGTATCCAGAATTCGCTCAAGCATGGCTTCGCGTTTTTGTTGCAGGAGGGGAGAGTTGGTTTTGGTCATTCATTTTCCTTTGTTAATAAAACTAATATTATTAGTTTTATGAAAAATATTCAAATTAAAGGTTGTACAGCTTGGCTGACAGCTATGCCCTGATCGACGATAACACCCAGAAAACGATCATGTTCTTTGGTGACCGTTAACAATTGTGCATTTATGAAATCCATTTTGAAATTAATAATCCGAAAGAAAGAATTCATACAATATACAAAAAATATCCTATGATCTCAGAAATCGATAATATTTATATTATTAATCAACAATAATACATTACTCTGTTGACTCAAAAGGATGGGGGACAGAGAGACAACCAAAAGTGAATAAAATACTCTTGATCAAGGAGCAAGAAAGATGAATTTCTTACGACGAATTAACGATTATGGATATGTTCTGGGGGTTGCCATCATTACCCTGGCGTTGTTGTTTTCCACCAACCTCCCGGTGACGGGGCGTTCCCAGCCGCAGGAAGGCATCTCGCAACCCCAGGCATTCACCTCAGGTGGAACCATGAACTTCCAGGGGCAGTTGAGCGATATGGGAGGAACCCCACTCAACGGATTTTATAACATGCGTTTTGCCATTTATAACAGCACAAGCGGAGGAACCAAGAACTGGCCAGCCACTGACTATGAACAGCACACCGACGTTCGGGTAAGTAATGGGCTGTTCAGTGTGCAATTAGGTAGTATTGGCACAGCCATCAGTCCATCAGTATTTAATACCCTTGGGAATGTTGGAACCCGTTACCTGCAAATCTGGGTGTGCAGCACAAGCGGTACGGGTTGTACTACCTTTGACGATATGGGGAGATTACCCATTTCCAGCGCGGCTTACGCAAATCAATTAACCGGCCCATTAACGCTTACATCTAGCAGCCAATATGCCATTTTTGGGCTTGCATCAGATTTCACAGCGATCAACTATGGCGTCTATGGAGCGACTAATAGCGCTAATGGATATGGCATATTCGGACTGGCAAATAATGCGACGGGTGGAAACATTGGTGTGTATGGCGAAACCGCCAGTTCTTCTGGGTATGGAGTGTTTGGAAGAGGACCTTCAAGTGGTGGCACGGGTATCGTAGGAGTAGGTTTTGCAGGAGTTGTCGGCGAAACTAGTTCGTCCGGATTTGGGGTTGTTGGGATTAATTATGGTTCTCTAGGAGCAGCCATTCGTGGAGATGCTAATAATACCGGTCTTGCTGGGCAATTTATAGGAAACGTGCATACCACCAAGGATATGAATGTTTCGGGTACCCTTACGAAGTCAGCTGGTTCCTTCAAAATCGATCACCCCCTGGATCCGGAAAACAAGTACCTCTACCACTCATTTGTGGAATCTCCCGACATGAAGAATATATACGATGGTGTCGTAATCCTGGATGAAAACGGCGAAGCTCTGGTCACGATGCCGGAATGGTTTGAAGCCCTTAACCAGGAATTTCGCTATCAGCTGACAGCCATTGGTGCAGCCATGCCGAATCTCTATGTCTCTCAAAAAATGAAAGGCAACAGCTTCGGAATTGCTGGGGGCGTCCCAGGAATGGAAGTCTCCTGGCAGGTGACTGGCATCCGACACGATCCTTACGCCGAGGAAAATCGTATCCCGATCGAGGAAAATAAACCCCAAAATGAGATTGGCACCTTCCTTTACCCGCAAGGCTATGGATTCTCTGAAGAATTTGGTGTGAATTACAACCGTTAAAGAATATAAAATCTCGATGAACATAAGGAAAACAAATGATACGCAAAGCAAGCAAGCTTAATTATTCCAGAAGGCAATCGACATGATTCTCAGAAGATCCATATTCCTGAGTATGCTGTTTATTTTAATGGTAATTGCCATCAGCCCTGTCACCCAGACCCAGGCCGACACCAGTTTTAGCCTGCAAAAATACACCTTTTCCAATGGGGGTGGACGCCTGCAGAGTGGAAATTATGCACTGCAAGGCGTCATTGGACAACCTTCTGTTGTGGGAAGCCTGAATAGCAGCAATTATCGATTGCAAGCTGGATACCTGGCAGGTTCAACCGTAAAGGCTGAGCGGTATATCTTCATACCCCTGGTGGTTAGATAGAGGGTGAAGTTCGAGTTATGATGATCGGTAGGGGTAGGGCTTGTCCCTACCCTTGGGCTTGTCCCTACCCTTGGGCTTGTCCCTACCCTTAGGCAACCACAAGGGACGGGGCAACCACAAGGGACGGGGCAACCACAAGGAACGGGGCAACCACAAGGGATTGGGCAACCACAAGGAACGGGGCAACCACAAGGGATTGCCCCTACCATGGGTAAACACAAGAGAAGGGGCAACCGCAACCCCCCAAAGGCATATTCTGGAAAATACCCCATTAAGTGGGATTATAATCATTATCATGATGGTAAAGAATTTTCTCAGAAAAATTTCCCCCATACTGGTACGAATACTGGCAGCTCTGTTACTAATTTTCGCCACCAAGATTCTCCTGCAACCTGTTCAAGCTTTCTTAAAAATCCAAATTCTGGAACTCATCTATCTTTTACCGGTGTTGCTGGCAACAGTTCTGTGGGGGTTAACCCCCGGAATCATTGCCAGTTTTGCTGCTTTTCTGGTCTTCAATTATTTCTACATTGAGCCATTCAACACATTGCTGGTGCACCAAACACAGGATATTATCACTCTGGTTATATTTTTGTTTGTGGCGGTCCTCCTCAGCCAGTTTATCGGCAAAGCCCGCCAGGGGACCCAGCTGGCACGCTTGCGCGAATGGG
>DAOUGX010000407.1:0-2287 GCA_034428855.1 Anaerolineaceae bacterium
AATCAGTAGCCATTTCTAAAATTTCCGGTGCTTGACTTAAGTCTGATATGCTTAACATCATTTCCAAAATAGTTTTTCTGGATCTATTTACTCGGTCATTATGAGTTTCAATTTCCATCCCTTCTGATACTTTAGCAACACATGATGGAATTAGTGTCCGTGCACCTTTTACTTCTACTACACAAATTCTACAAAGGGCATTTGCAGTGCAATTATCATGAAAGCAAATTGTTGGAATGGAAACCCCAATTGTTTTTGCTGCCTGAAGAATTGTCAGATCTTTTTCACACTCTATTTCTTGATGATTAATTTTTAATTTGACTGTATCAACCATGATATCCTCCAGCGGGTTCTTTTTGTTTGCTGATGTTTGTAAATAGGGCTGGCCACTTTTTAATTGCACTTCCTATTGCTGATCCAGCTGTTTGGCCTAAACCACACAAAGAAGAATCGGTCATTGTAGCAATAATATCCTCCAAATTTAGAACATCACTTGAATTAACTTTACGATCTGCTATTCGTTTCATGATTTCGAATTGTCTTTGGGTACCAAGCTGGCATGGAAAACACTTTCCACAGGATTCTTCAGCGAAGAAATTTGCTAATCGTAACAAAACATCCCGTAAATCCCGGGTTTCATCAAAAACTGTGATAACTCCAGAACCCAATGGTAATCCTTCATTTCTTAAATTTTCAAAGGTCAATTTTACGTCTAATTGGGATGGATCAGCCATTGCGCCAGCTGCTCCGCCAATTAATACTGCCTGAAGTTGATGATTGTTACGAATTCCTCCAGCTAAATTTTCTATGACATACCGTAATGAGACCCCAAATGGAACTTCATACAATCCAGGTCTGGTTACATCACCAGATAAACAAAATAATTTTGATCCTGGAGATTTCTCTGTTCCAATGGATCGATAATCATCGATTCCTAACGAAAGAATGATTGGAATATTGGCAAGTGTTTCGACATTGTTGATTACAGTAGGTTTGCCAAACAGACCGTGAGTAACTGGAAAAGGAGGTTTAACTCTCGGGAAACCTCGTTTTCCTTCAATTGATTCGAATAATGCAGTTTCTTCTCCGCAGACATATGCGCCTGCCCCTCTTCGGATTTCTATATCAAAACAAAAATTTGACCCTAAGATATTTTCTCCCAAATAACCTGCATTTCTTGCTTCTTCTACAGCAGCTTTAACATGTTTGTAGGAAGTCAGATATTCTCCTCGAATATAAAAATAGCCTTTCTTTACACCAATGGCATATGCAGCAATCAGCATACCTTCAATAATTAGGTGAGGATCATCTTCCATTAAAACACGATCCTTAAATGTTCCAGGTTCCGCTTCGTCACCGTTGCATACCAGATATTTGATATCTCCTTCAGCGTTAGCGGCACCTTCCCATTTCAATCCAGTTGGAAAAGCTGCACCTCCGCGGCCAACTAAACCAGATGCTTTTACCTGATTAATAACTTCCCTGGGAGAAAACGTTAAAGCTTTGGTTAAACCTACATAACCACCCGAATCGAGATATTGTTGTAAATCAATCCGGTGTCCTTTTCCACAATTCTTTGTCAAACGATGGATTTCTCCTCCGAGAATTGTTTTCGGGCGTTTCATCGCAGGATCAAATATTTCTTCCCAGGAATGCAATTCCTTTGAAATAACTGGCTGACCTTTAACCAACATCGCTGGTGCATGTTCGCATAAACCTAAGCAAGCTGCTACTTCTATTGTGATTTTTGGTTTTATTTCACCACTGAATGTAAAACTCTCTTTTTGATTAAGCAATTTAAAAATTGAGTCTGAACCTGCCATTGCACAGGCTGGGTCATTACAAACATGAACGACCGTTTCACCGATGGGATGTTTAAAGAAAAGTGAATAAAATTCTATGACACCAAACACATCCGCTAATGGAATTTGTAATGCTTTAGCTATTTCTTCTGCAACAATTCCTGGAATATAACCATAGTGGTCCTGAGCTTCATGCAAAAGAGGTAACAAAGACGTTCTCCCTTGAGGAGCCAGTTCATTTATGGTTTTCTGGATAAGGTTTAAATCCGTTGCGCTCATTCAATCTCCTTCAATGTGGATTATTAGTACTGGGAAATTTTGGACAAAATTAGTCTTATATATTCTAATACAAGTATAATTATAAACAATGAAAGTTTCAATTGTTATACAAGCTGGTGGACAATCTTCTCGTATGGGCGTCGATAAGGGATTGGTTGAATTGTGTGGGAAACCAATGATTCAAAATATTATTGATCGCCTTTCTT
>DAOUGX010000408.1:0-6703 GCA_034428855.1 Anaerolineaceae bacterium
CGGTAGTATTGACTCGATCCATCATTGTGAATGCAATTATATTCCCGGACTGTTGACCCTGGCTGAGATGGCAGATGTTGCCGGGTTGATCGCTCCGCGTCCCTTCATGGCGATCAATGGCAAAGAAGATCCGGTTTACCCCATCGATGAAGTATACAAAGCATTTGAGCAGTTAAGGAAAATATATATCGTCGCAGGAGTTCCTGAAAATGAAGTGCTCTCTGTGGGCGAGGGTGGTCATCGTTATTATAAGGAAGATGTCTGGCCATTTTTTCGACGGTATTTAACAATATCATCAAACGAATAATGCTTGACTGTGTTGATCCGGTAAGTATTCAGTAATCGAAAGAATTTGAAACCGTGAGATTTCATAGTCTTTGAAATCAAAATGAATTAATGGAACTGATTGAGATAAAATAAAACAAAATCATGCTGTCTGGAGAATCATGAAAAAGAAAATTCTGGTTGGTTATGCTTCCCGATATGGTTCGACCAAAGAGGTGGCTGAAACGATTGCTGTCGCCATTAGGGAGGCGGGGATTGATGTGGATTTTTTGCCGGTCAAAAATGCCAAATCACTTGTTGCGTATCAGGCTGTAATTCTGGGTGCTCCGCTTTTCATGTTTCACTGGCACAAAGATGTGCTGCAATTTTTATCCCGAAATCAGCGCATATTAATGGATCTGAAAGTAGCTATTTTTGCTTTGGGTCCAACACATAATCCATATGATGAGCAGGAATGGCGAGATTCCTGGTCACAATTGAATAAAGAATTAGAGCATTACTCCTGGCTAAAGCCGGTGGAGGTTGAAATGTTTGGTGGGAAATATGACCCGTCATTATTGAAGTTCCCCTTAAAAATGATGGCTGGGAGTGTTCCTGCCAGTGATATCAGAGATATGGATTCTGTGCGATCCTGGGCACTTGATTTAATTGAGAAATTTGATCTTAAAAAAGCATGATCGAACCTTCAGATTAAATTAATTGTATATACAAATTATTGACAATTACTATCAAAATCTATAATAGAGTCATTCTACCATCCATAGGAGGACGACTCATGAAAACTAATCTCAACCCTTATATAAACTTCAGAGGTACTACCCGAGAAGCGATGACATTTTACCAATCCGTTTTAGGTGGAAAATTATCCATATCGACATTTAAAGATTATCACGCAGCAGAAGATCCCAGTGAAGAGAATTTGATCATGCATTCGATGTTGGTAACTGAGAATGGAATTGTGATCATGGCAGCAGATGCTCCAGACCGTATGGGTCTGCATGTTGGAGACAATATCAGTTTGATGCTGGGAGGGGATAATCTGGAGGAGCTGACGGATTATTTTAATAAACTTAGCCACAAAGGCACTGTATTTCAGTCCTTAAAAAAGGAAATGTGGGGTGATACCTTTGGCATGTTTGTCGATCAATTCGGAATTCAATGGATGGTGAATATTTCCAGTTCACCTGCATAAATAGATGACTAATTAACAATCGGGATGTGCAGAATTAGTAGGTGCATCCCGATCTTTCTATTCTTTAATTACTTGATAAACCACAGAATCGTCACTGCGAAATACCTCGACCAACCCGGGATCTTTCTCAGCTACTTTAAGAAACTTTTTATGGTTTAGATCTGATAATACATAATCAGATCCAAAATTTCCTGCAATCATTGCAGAAGGATTTTCAATTTTTCCTTCCGTAATGTCAACCCAGGAGAAGTATAAATCCTGGTTGTAGTACAACATATAGGTTGGATCGAGACCAATCAGATAGGTATTCTGGGTATTGTAGAAAAATAGTCGTGGAAAATCATCCCAGTCGGTTTGAAATACGCGTGAACCGGCTGGTGAGTTGACAGCAAGCCATTCAGAGGATTCTGCGTATGTTTGATATGGTTTAGACTTCTGGATGCTGTCTTGAGAAGATAATAATGTCAGCCATATGCCTGGTATGAGAATACTGATGAGTGCAATTTTTGGAAGCCATTTATAAATTCGTTTATTGGACATTTCTACTAGTTCCTGAATGATGGGAGTCCAGGCAAAAGCTGAAAAAATTAAAGCAAAAGCAGGAAAATATTCAATAAACCGGCGGGATTGAAATAACATCAAACCAAAAAGTACTGTGAGAACGAAGCTGACCGCGGTACGTAAATCCATTCGCTTGCCAAGAAATCCAAGGGCAAACGTTCCACTGATAAAGGCAACCAATGCTAAAAATGAGTTCTTCAGGATTTGAGAAGTATTGTATGGATACCACTCACTTCCCACACTGATGGAAGTGGTTTCAAACAATTTTGGCAATATATGTGATGTTGTAAAAATGATGTTATACGGGAAGAAAGGATTGATAACGATACCCAGCGCGATACCAATACCAGCGTACAGAACAGGTTGTAGCTCTAATTTGTGGGTGTATAACCAATTGACCAACACAAATCCTCCAGCTATTACCAGCAGTAAAGGAAATGCATTATATAACCAGACATAGAAGAATCCGAGAAACACCAGACGCTTATACTTTTTTCTTAAGATCCAGTCCATTCCTATCATGAGGACAGCCAAAGATAAAGATTGAGCTCGTGTAATGCTCATCCGATAAATAAATGCTTCCGAAACTGCCATTAATCCAAATGCCCATAATGGCGATAAAGGTATCCTTTGGTTTTTAAACAAATTCCAGACACTCAGGAACGCCAGACTTCCAAAAAATACGGCTGCCAACTTGGCTCCGGTCATTAAGTTGCCAAAGGTAAAAGGAATTAAAGCGACATGGAAGAGAAAATGGTGATCGTAATATTCCCGTTCATTTAAAATGGATAGTGGTAACCATTTAAAATCTGGGGTTAATCCTTCTGTGCGCATTAGGTATGCTAATTTGATGTGATAATAGCCATCGTTATCCGGTAAATCCGGGGTGGAAAATTGCACTAATGCCAGAAAGAAAATAAAAAATGACCAAACGAGTAAAGAAGTTCGAATTCCAACCCAGTTGAGAGTGATTCTTTTTTCCAGCGTGGTAAACCATTTTTGGAAAGTAGATATTCCGAGTAATGAATGCATTTTTCTCCTTATGAGTTCAGAAAAATTGCAGGTTAGGGCTACTAACCTGCAATTTTTGGAATGAACCTAACCTACTATTTAATCATCATTTTCATTACTATCATTGTCATTGTTGCTGTTGTCATCAGAGTTATCATTATTCGAATTATCATCATTTGAATTGGTATTGTTGTTATTATCGTCATCAGTGTCATCGTTGTTGTTATTATCATCATCAGAGTTCGAATTGCTGTTGCTATTGTCATCATCGTCATCATTGCTGTTGCTATCGTCGAAAGAGTCATCGTTGCTATTACTGTCATCATCTGAATCATCATTATTATTCATGTTGCCATTGCTATTACTGTTGTCGTCATCGTCATCATTGCTATTGGTGTCATCATCATTATCATTGCTGTTCATATTGTCATTTGCGTTATCATTCCCATTGTCATCATTACTGTTGTCGTCCGAGGAATTTCCCAGACGTCCAGCCAATAAAGCTGATTCCAAAGCGCGGTTGACTTCTGATTGAACAACTTCTGGAACGGAAGCGGCTAATGTAGTCAGAACTCCTGCATATTTAGACAAAGCAGCTGTGATTTCAGATGCCAGTTGTGAAGCTTTAGCAGGATCATTCTTGGAAACAGTGTCCAACTCTAAGAGTGCTCCATTTATTGCGGATTCAAATGCCAATACGGTTTCCTGAATTTCGAGATATTTGCCTTCTTCCACCAATTTTTGAATTTCCTGAAGACGTTCTTCGGCGAAACTGATTTTGAGTTGAGCTCTCGTGGAAGCCTCTTTTGAGAGTTTTAATTGGGTTTTTTCTACAGTCATTTTGAGGGTGTACAGGGCATCTCCCGGAATAGCAGATTTCGCTGCAACACTGGTAGCACCAATACCTCCAATGAGAAGTACTGCGATCAACAAGACAAAGACTATACCTTTAATTCGTAATCCTTTATTTAGTGAATTCATTTTAATCTCCTTATTTAAAAATCAATTCCTTGAGTTATACCAATAATAGTCAATACGATCTTGAGAGCACACTGCTTGAAGTCCAAAAACGGAAAAGACCAAAGGCGAAATTGTTTAAGACTTTCGTCTGAAAATAACAACGACGAAGGTTTGAGTAATCTTAAAAGTGGTAAATGTATAATAATGATGTAGAGAGATACAATTAATCGAAAGGGTTATTGATTGGTACAACGAGTAACTGAAAAATTCAGAAAATTAAACCTGAGCCAACGGTTTATGCTGGCAGGACTGATCACATTATTCTTAGGTCTGTTGGGGATTGGATCCTGGGTGGAGAGTCAAATTATTAACGGAGTGATTCATCGCGCAGGTGCAACTACCGCGCTTTACGTCGAGAGTTTCGTTGCACCCAATTTGCAGGAATTAGGTGTTTCCAATGAAATTCTCCCTGAACATGCCCTGGCATTAGAAAATTTATTACAAGATACACCTTTGGGTCAGCAGATTGTTGCTTTCAAAGTTTGGGATACCCGTGGAAAATTGCTATATTCAAATGAGACTTCCTCTGTTGGTAAATCCTTTCCAATGAATGAGGGTTTATTGCGTGCCCGGTTAGGGGAGATTGTATCTGAAATGAGCAATTTGGAAGAAGAAGAAAACCAATCGCTAAAAGACGAATATGGCAAATTATTAGAAACTTACAGCCCGGTCTGGTTGAGTGGAACCAACCAGATTATTGCCGTTGCTGAGTTTTATCACCTCACTGATGATCTGGATAGAGAGATAACAGTACTAAAACGACGAAGTTGGTTTGTGGTAGGGACAATCATATTTCTCATTTATCTGCTTCTTTCTGGATTTGTGCGTAAGGCAAGTCAAACCATTTCCAGCCAACAAAATGAATTAAATTTGAAACTAATCCAACAAACGGAATTACTTTCAGAAAACCAAAAACTGAATGAGAAAGTTAAAAAAGCTTCGGCAAGTGTTGCCTTATTAAATGAGAGTTATTTAAAACGGATTGGGTCTGAATTGCATGATGGTCCAGCCCAGGATTTAAGTTTATCGATTCTAAAACTAGACTCGATCATTGGAAAACTCGAGAAAAATAACGCTTCAGAAATAAAAACGAGAATGATTAACGAACTAAATGAGATTGAATCTTCCATGCAAAACGCACTCAAAGAAATGCGTGCAATCGCCACTGGTTTAGTCTTGCCTCAATTGAATCGTCTGGACTTAATCGACACAATTTCGCATGTGGTTCATAAACACGAACAGCAGACCAATACAATAGTGCAGTTGGAATTTGTTGGAGAAATTATTAAAACCTCACTACCCATTCGAATTACTGTTTATCGGGTAATTCAGGAAGCTTTACATAATTCCTATTTTCACGCCAAAGGTGCTGAACAAAGAGTACTTGTGAAATTTGAAAATGAGCACATTCTACTGGAAATTTCTGATAGTGGTCCTGGTTTTAATGTCCAGACACATGGAGAAAACTCTGAACGATTAGGAGTTACAGGGATGCGAGAGAGAATTGAAAGTATTGGCGGAGTCTTTGAAATTGAAAGTTTTCATGATCAAGGAACAATTATTCGGGCAAACTTGCCAAAAGATGTGGTTGGAGAAAATGATGAATGAAGATGAATTGTTAACCCCAAGTACGAAACTCGTCATCATTGATGACCATGTGTTATTTCGTGAAGGCTTAGCGACGATAGTAGGGTCGGAGGATGATCTTGACGTTATTGGCCAGGGGGGAAGTGCAGAGGAAGCCATTAATCTATCCAAGAAATTGAGGCCTGATATTATTCTTATTGATCTGGATATGCCTGGTGGCGGATTAAATGCAGCCAGATCAATATCGAGTGAGGTTCCAGAGACAAAAATTGTGATCTTGACCGCATCGGAAGAAGATGAAAATTTGATTAATGCCCTCAAAATTGGTGCCAAAGCTTATATTTTAAAAGGGGTAGCTGCCAGAGAGTTGTTACGAATTTTACGGATGGTCATCGATGGGGAAAATTATGTTCCGCCTGCATTAGCCGCCAGTATGTTGCTGGAAATGAATATGTCTAAAACGCATCCCAAAAAAGAAGTTGATAATCCCATAAACAGCCTGACGAACCGGGAAAAAGAAATCCTTGAGGGTTTGGCTCAAGGATTAAGCAATAAGGAAATTGGTCAGAAGTTGTTTCTTTCTGAAAAAACAGTCAAACATTACATAACCATCATTCTTCAAAAATTACAGGTTCGCAACCGGGTGGAAGCAGCATTACTGGCGCAAAAACAAGAACTTGACCAATAAGGAAATTGTTTTTATCGAACTAACTTTGCATTCAATGTCATCGGTACATTTGATAAGGCCACCGAGACCGGGCACCCAGATTTGGCAGCTTCTGCCATCTCCTGAAAGGCTTCCGGGCTGACTCCTTCTACTTTGGCTTCACATTCCAGATGAATGCCGGTGATGCGGGCTTTGCCATCGATTACACCCAGAGAAACAGTCGCTACAGTGAAAATCTGTTCCGGGGTCAGTCCTGCTTTGGTGAGATTACCACTGAATGCCATGGAAAAACAACCTGCATGTGCTGCAGCAATCAGCTCTTCAGGATTGGTGCCAACACCTTCCTCAAAACGGGAGGAAAAACTATATGCTCCCTGGTA
>DAOUGX010000409.1:0-8590 GCA_034428855.1 Anaerolineaceae bacterium
CCTGAATTGAAAGAATATGAAACTCTGGTGCTGAATGCAGAAGATCGTATCAAAGAAATCGAACAAAAATTATTTAAACAAATTTGTGATCAACTTGCCACTTCCAGTAAAAAATTATTGGAAACATCAGGTGCAATTGCTGAAATTGATGTACTGGCATCATTTGCCGAAGCAGCTTCCTTGGGAAATTATTGCCGACCTGAACTTGAAAATTCTCAAATCCTTCACATTATCGATGGTCGTCACCCGGTTGTAGAAAAATCATTACAGGCAAAACGCTTTGTTCCAAATGATTCTGTGTTCGAAGATGGGGAATTTATCCGTGTCATAACTGGACCTAATATGAGTGGGAAAAGTACATTTCTAAGGCAGGTTGCAATAATCGTATTAATGGCTCAAATTGGCAGTTTTGTTCCCGCCAGTAAAGCCACTATTGGTATAACAGATAGAATTTTTACACGAATCGGTGCTCAAGATGAAATCCATGCCGGTCAATCTACATTTATGGTCGAGATGATCGAGACAGCCAACATCCTGAACCACGCAACGCCTAAAAGTCTCTTAATACTAGATGAAATTGGAAGGGGTACCTCTACATATGATGGTTTGTCAATTGCCTGGGCAGTAATTGAGCATATCCATAATCATCCTTCTATCAGAGCGAGAACATTATTTGCCACTCATTATCACGAGTTGACCCAATTAAGTGACTTACTACCTGGTGTCAGAAATTACAACGTTGCTGTTTCTGAAGTGGATAATAGTGTTGTCTTTTTACATAAAATAATTCCTGGTGGAGCTGACCGATCGTATGGAATTCATGTAGGACAATTAGCAGGTTTACCAAAACCAGTAGTTCAACGTGCAGCTGAGATTTTACGTCAATTGGAGATCAGTGCTGGAAAAGCAATAACTATACAACCAGATTTACCACAGCAATTAATGTTATTTCCTGAAAACAATCCAATGATCACTGCTCTTAAGGAAATCGACATTAATTCACTGTCCCCGATAGAAGCGCTGAACAAGTTATATGAATGGAAAAAGAAGTTTGTAGGTTAAATTCTGAGTTCTTCTTTTGGATCCTCTACTCTGGCTCGTTCTAAATACTTAATAAACAATTCTTCAGCATTTACTTGACTTTTATTGGAACGGATTTTATTCAACATTGGTTTTAAATCAGAAAGGTAATCCTGCCCACTAACTTTCTGTGTGGAATAAAGCGCATGTGCCGCGTAGGAAAGAATGTATTGAGGTTCAATTCGGTCAAAATCCTCAAAAAACCAACCACAAGAGGTGAACATCCTTTGACGCTCATATTGAGCGGAGAAAAGATTGACCAGTTTATCTACATCAACTTTTAAAATTTGGTTTCCAAGCTTCTGGTATAGGAAATCAGTAATATTTACTTTATCCAATAAAACCTGTATAAATTCATGTCTGATATCCCAAATTTCTTGTGTTAGAACCGTAAGATTTTTAATATACTCTTGATTTACAATGTTGCTTACTGAATTTATAAAATTCCACAGATGATTTTTCCATTCACTTTGCGGAGTGCAGTCACATCCATATGACCAACGCAGGACACCATGATGGCAACTCCACGAAGTTTTATCTTTTATTTTGATAAATTCTGTGGGTGGGTTTCGTTGTAACCACAGTCCAGGAAATGTTTGTTGGATATTTCGATTTTTTAATGAGCCATTCATCAAATGCGCCAAGAATTTGTCTCTAAAAGGTTGATGATGCCCGTACAATTCCCCATCTGATGCTAGTAGTAAATATCTGGGTTTATTTGATGTCTCTCCGAAAGATAGGTTTGGCATTATGAAATTTGTGGCAAAAACATCAGCATTGATCGTTGTCAATGGATTAAAGCTAATTTGAGTGCTCAGATCTTTATGATAAAAAAATACAGCTATTTTCTTATTTGCTGATGTCTTTACCCAATAAGGTTGTGAAATATCAAGACTGGCTGAATCAGCCTGCCAGGGAGCCAGAATGGTAAATTCAATCCCATTATCGACCATTATATCGAGTGTCTCCAGATCAACAGCAGTTTCAGGTAACCACATACCTGTTGGAAGATGCCCAAAACGATGCTTAAAATCCTCAATTCCCCATTTAATCTGGGAAATTTTATCCTCTCTCGATGCCAATGGGAGAATGGTGTGGTGATAAGGTTGTGCTAATGCATTTCCAACTCCATATTTTTGATAGTTTTCCATATCCTGGGAAACGATATCAGAAAGGACTTCTGGATGAAAATCTTCCATCCAGTTCATTAGTGTAGGACCAATATTAAAACTAATTTTTTTAAAATTTCCCAATTCTGCATTTGGAAAATAACAATGGTTAAAAATCAATTCATTCCAGTTCTTATAGGGATAAGCTCCTCGCTCTTCCGGGATTTCTCCAGTTAAGGGGTCTTCACGGGAAGGTTGATAAAAATGACCATGAACACAAAAACCTAATTGACTCATCTTGTTTCCTTATAAAAAAATTTTATGAATTTAAAAAGTCCAATGATTGCGAGAATCTGGCAGGTAAAATACCAAATTTCCTCGGGAGTATATCTAATGCTGTCGTTCGATCCTCAGCAAGACTATCCAACCAGAATAATGAAATTGGAAATTTGGGAATGATTTGATCAACATAAATAACAAACATTCGGAGATAAGCCGGTGAAATGTTGACCAAAAATCGTTTTATATTGATTTTGTTCATTATCATTTCGAGAATTTCCTTAAAAGTAAAAACCTCACCACCACCAATCTCCAGTGTTAAATTCGACATTTCAGGGTCATGCATACATAAATTTAAACAAGCAATCAAATCTCCCACGTTTATCGGTTGCAATGCGCTGTCACCTTTACCTGGCAGTAAAAAAACACCGGGTGAGATCTTCAATAATTTGGCAAAAGCTTCCACAAATTGATCACCTTTCCCATAGACATGCGAAGTTCTAAATATGGTATATGGGACTCCAGCAGTCAGGATTTCTTTTTCAGCCAAAGCTTTCGCTTTAAGAACTGGATAAGCTGAATTTTGATCAGCTCCAAGATGGCTAAGATAAATAAGATGAGAAATTTTGCTTTTTCTTGCTGCCTGTGCAAGAGTTCGTGTGCCATTTACATCGATGTCTAGCAGGTTCGATCTGGAAGATAATCGCTCTGAACCAGCCAGATGAAAAATCACATCAATGCCTTTTAATGCCGCCCGTAATCCCCGCTCATCATTCAAGCCACAAACTACTGCATCGATTGGTATACCTTTGGGTAGATCAGGACTCTTTTTGGAAGGTTTAAGTAATGTGCGAACTTCATATCCATTATTGATTAATACATTAACTAAGTTTCTTCCAATAAATCCGGTGCCACCTGTGACTAAAATCATATCCTCGAATTATATCAGAGCTTAATCACCTTTATTGGAAGATTAAAATTTTCAAAATCGCATCGTCTATGATCAAAATTGGCATAAGTCTTGCTACATTATTGTCAAATCCAAAAAGGATAAGAGGATTCGATGGAAAAAAGTCAGGAAAATTCAAAAAGCACCCAATTTGGTTTACATTATTTTCAGGACACATTGCATTATAGACAGGAAGATTTAAAAATTTGGTTACCCATTCTCAAAGATTTGAGAGTGAGTTGGTTGGTTCTCAAATCAGATAAGAATCGGGCGATACCAGAAAATTTTCTGAAATCAATAATTTCTGAGGGAATAACTCCAATCATCGAATTCAACTTGCCACTCAGGACTTATATCGGAACCCGTGAATTGAAATTAATGTTGCAGGTATATGCAAAATGGGGCGTTAAATACTGTGTTTTCTTTGACCGTCCTAATCAAAAAGAATCCTGGAATGATAATAATTGGGCTCAAAATGATCTCGTAGATCGTTTCCTTGATCAATATATTCCTTTGGCAAAATTCGCCCTGGATGAGGGTTTGATCCCAATATTTCCACCACTTGAACCAGGAGGAAATTATTGGGATACTGCGTTTATTCGCTCCAGTATAAAGAGTCTGATCCGCAGAGAACAACATCAAATTTTGGATAATCTTGTGCTATCGGCATATGCCTACACATTTAATCATGATTTAAATTGGGGTAAAGGTGGTCCTGAAAATTGGCCACAATCAAAACCATATATAACACCGAATAGTTCCCAGGACCAAAAAGGATTTAGAATTTTTGATTGGTATCAAGCAATCAGTAATGCATTATTGCAAAAAGAAGTGCCAATCCTCCTTTTAGGAGCAGGTTTACCAAAAACCCCCAATAATCAACAAATCTCATCTGATGAAGTAAAACAAACCTGGTTCAATCAAAAAATTATCTCGTTATTATTGCACAGCCAACAAAGTATCGGTATTGATGATGAAAAGACAATAGATCCTCTGCCTCCAACCATCTTAGCCTGTAATTTCTGGTTAATGGCATCTGAAGCTGGCCAGATAAACTCTGATATTTCCTGGTTTATCGGCACAAAACACCAAAACCCACACATAAAAGAAATGATTGAAACCTTCCAGCAGGAACAAAAAAAGGCGCAAATCGAAACAGAGAAATTAAAAAAATCTAAAAGGTCTGACCCAAAACAATGCCTCATCAACCATTACGTACTTTTGCCGAACCAGGAATATGGTATTTCGGATTGGGATTTCGATCAAATAAAACCACTCATTAACAAATCGAAAGTCACTGTTGGTTTTTCAATAGATGAAGCCATTCTAGCAAAAAAAGTGACATTGTTATCAGATAAAAATACTTACTCAAGTGAAATTATCAGAATGCTCAAAAAATTTAATTGTGAAATTGAACAACTCTAATTAAATGGCACAAGAATTGCATCATATTTGATCAAGAGGTGACCCATGAACAATATTTATTCCAAACCCATTTTAAGAAATTCAGACCATTCATTGATGAAGCCTGTGTTGAAAGTCGTTGGCATGGGTGGTGGTGGATCAAATGCCATAAATCGTATGATTGAATTAGGGTTAAAAGGTGTGGATTTTATTGCTGTGAATACAGACGCCCAGGCATTAAAATCAAATTTAGCACCTACAAAAATTCAGATTGGCCCATTAATTACTCGTGGTCTTGGTGCTGGTGGAAATCCTCAGGTGGGTTTTGATGCCGCTGAAGAGAGTTTGGAAGATTTGAAATATGCTCTTGAAGGAGCAGATATGGTGTTTCTGACTGCTGGAATGGGTGGTGGTACAGGCACAGGTTCGATTTCAATTGCAGCCCAGGCAGCCAGAAGCGTAGGAGCTGTTACAGTAGCCATCGTAACAACACCATTTAGTTTTGAAATGGGTAAAAGACAAAGAAACGCTCAAGAAGGGCTCTCTCGCCTACGACAACATGTAGATACTTTGATTACGATCCCAAATGATAGATTACTAAAAATTGCACCTCGTGATCTTCCTCTGGATATGGCATTTCGATTGGCAGATGATGTTCTGAGGCAGGGTATTCAGGGAATTTCCGAACTGATCAATCAGACCGGCTACATCAATGTTGACTTTTCTCACATTCGTCAACTGATGAAAGCAGGTGGGGGTTCGTTACTCTCAATTGGGATTGGTAAAGGAAAAGATAAAGCAAAACAGGCAATTCATAACGCATTAAATCATCCATTGCTGGATTCGGTAAATATCCAGAACGCGAATGGAATTATTGCCAACTTCACTGCAGGAGAAGACCTATCCTTCATCGAGGTAACAGATGCATTAACACATCTTGGGGAACAGACTAATACAAATGCTGATATTATTCCCGGCCTTATTATTGATCCCAAGCTGGATGATCGGTGTGAAGTAATTTTAGTCATTACTGGTTTAGGAGCAACCCCATTGGACACGAGCATCAATCAGGTGACAAAACCTGCTCAACAGGAAATCTACTCTGCAATGCGTACCTCACAATCAAATGTCAGAAAACAATACCAGGAACCTGCAGAAGCACTGGTTTCGGATGAAAATCTGGATATTCCCGCTTTTCTACGACGAAGAAGATTTCAATAAAGAGGTAATCTTGAACGATATTCTTGAAAAGGTGTATCAGAAATTTCCTGAAGTATCTGGTAAAAAGCCTGTAAAGCACAATCAACCGGATGGGAAAACATTGCTTGTTTTCAAAGGGGAAGGAAAATCTGCCAATGGAGTAAAAATTCCTCGCATCGTGAGGGTATTGGTAGATCAAAATGGAAAAATACTAAAAATGACAACATCCAGGTAGAAATTGGAGGTATGATGAAAGAATTATTATTATCAACTGAGTTAATTTTTTGGGATAGATTTATCCCCTTAATGAAACAATCCAGCCTGGTGCAATGGATCATTCGGGTAGCCTACCCATTTGTTGAAGGACTAAACCTGAAACAAATTATTAAAACGTTAACCATAACCAGTGTGAGTGGCTTCCTGCTAGGGTGGCTGGCCTTTTATACTTATTATTTGACAAGGTAATTTATCTTCAAAGATTAAAAACTCTCCTCTCGTTTGGGAGAGTTTTTTTTATTAATAAAGTCCATTTATTATTCCATGCTACAATAATTTTACTAATCAATATTGCACCAGAAAAACCATGCAGAAATTTTTAAGAATTCTCGTTGTCATCTTACTCTTTATGATGTGCCTATTAATTGGTGCAAAACTAGCCAATATTTCATTGGAAGGGGATCAGAGTACGGTTAAACAACCCGGAGCACAGGAAAATTTACAACATCGTTTATTGGTTTTTGTGGTTGATGAAATGAACGATAATAATCCCAATCTAATATCTGTGTGGTCAGTGATTATTTATTACCAGGATGCAAAAGGAATCATGTTTATTCCATTGACAGACAATACAATGGAGGATTTTAGAGAATACAAAAGGTCTTTTTTACTAAACGAAGATAAATTTCCTCAGGACAAATCACTGAAATTTTTTAATACAAAGTTTAAAACCAGGTGGGATGCAACGATTGTTCTGGACGATTATGCCAAAAAATATTTGATTGGTTGGCTTAATCAAACTTCAGAAATTAATAACACATTTGAATATTTGGAAATTGACATTATTGACCAGCTCTGCACAACATTAACAAGTCGACAAGAAAATTTATTGAAATCTCCCGATTGGAATTTAATTATTCCAGCACATTTCACTACAGATCTTACTTTCGAGAATATGCAAGAATTGTGGCAAAAATTAGGTTCTTCAGAGGAATTTCTTTGTGAACAGGTTCGACATTAAGCCATTTTCAAATCAGGTTTGTACTACCACCATGATATAATTTGAACACCTTGTAAAAGGTAAATTAATAACATGGAGTTAAAGTTGAATACTCAAAACAAACCATTGGTGGTTGAAGATAATTTTGTTGTTACGATGAATTACTCTCTCAAAATTGACGGAGAAGTAGTTGATACATCATTTGGCGATGATAATGATCCTATTATTTTTCTTCAAGGGGCTGGACAGATTGTTTATGGGCTGGAAAAATCCATTTATGGGCTTAAAGCTGGCGAGAAGAAGTCAATCATAGTCGACCCAAAAGAAGGCTATGGAGAAATTGATCCTGAATCAATCGTTGATGTTCCAAAAGACGAATTTCCACAAGATTTTCCACTGGAAGTTGGCGTTGAAATTACTGTAAATGCTGATAATGAAGACGAGGATGGCGATGATGAAATGGAAGCTACAATTGTTGCTGTCAAAAAGGACACCGTAACCCTGGACTTTAATCACCCATTGGCTGGAAAAGAACTGCATTTTGATGTCGAGATCGTCGATATTCGAGAGGCGACTTCTGAGGAAATTGAACATGGCCATGCCCATGGCGATGATGAAGAATTCTATTTCGAAGATGAGGATTTTGACGAATTCGAAGACGAAGACGAATCGAACCATCACCACTAATCAAAGAACCCTCTTCGGAGGGTTTTTTTGAAATTGAATGATATTTTTCTTGCATTGTCCTATACCATAGTAAAATTTTAGGATGAAAATTAATTGGAAATTGTTCATCCTGTCATTGTCATTTGTTATATTCCTGTTTTCTGGCTGTACTCCATCTGAACAACCTGATAACCTACCAACCATCACTGAAGCCCCGACTGATACAACCATAATTCCAACTTTACAACCGACCCAGGAAATTGTTGCCAATCCCACTTTTCCAATACCTACAGAAGAAAACCCAGGTCCTATAATACCTGAATATAAATTAAAAGTAGATTTTGATTATTCAATCCAGACAGCTCAAGTATCAGAACAAATTACATACACAAATAATTCGGATCTGGACTTGGACACGATCATTCTGGCATGTGATCCATTGCGCTACCCTGGATCGTTTTCTTTGATAAATATCCAGGTGAATGGTTTGGATCAATCTGATGTAACAATTGGAAATTATTTCTTAGAATTTAAATTATTGGAAATTCTCGCACCTGGCGAGAAGTTAGATCTCCAAATCGATTATGAATTGCAGGTACCACCCCTCCCCCCACCAGCTGATGACCGAAAGCCAGGAATTTTCGGTTATTCTACAGTTCAAACTAATTTTGTGGATTGGTACCCTTT
>DAOUGX010000410.1:0-6440 GCA_034428855.1 Anaerolineaceae bacterium
CGGGCACGCTATTATGAGCTGGCGGTGCGGGCAGCCTCCTCGGTCTTCTGGCCAATGGGTATCCCAGAGGTGGATTTACGCGCCTGGTTGCAGGGGGGTATTCAGCTGGCTTTTGATTTTGCTATGCCGGCAGGAAAGCGCCATATTTTACTGCCACCCAGGGAGGAGGAGAAGGAGTGGGAGCGGTTGTTCCAACCGAGGCAGGAGGGAGCATTACTGAAAGAGATTGATAGGCACGTGTTTGTTGGTTGAAAAAAAGTAAATCTACTGGATTAGATGAGAATACAATTTTAAAAGAATGTAAAAATTCTTAAGAAATATAAGAACGAATCTTTGAAATAATCTTATCAAATTCTAGATCTCCCGCATAGTAATTATTTACACTATATATGTTCCATCTTCTTTGCATTTCACTGTCTGTCAAAATCCGATCGAGAATAATCTCTTTTATATCCAGAACTTCTTGAGAATTTCTTTTTTTTGAAGTAGCAAATAATGCTTTTAAAAACAATTCTTTATCAACCATGTTTTCATATTTGTTTAAAATTATGTAGATATCATAAAAATCTCTCGGGCGAGTATTAAAGATACCTCTTCGTAAAACAGTTTCGACTTTTTCAGCAAGGATTGTTTCAAGGTTATAAGCCCAGGTGGAAAACTCCTTTTTTTCAAATATTGAAGAAAGTTTATAACGTATCGGTTGTGGTGTGATTATATCCCCCACGGTTATATCTACCTTTAAAGGGGTAGTAATTGTGTTGTATGTAGCAATAATTGATAGTCGATATCCACCATATATATCCTCATTTCGAATGGGGAAAATATGCCTTACTGAAAAACTACTTCGTCGTTTGTTTCAATTGTGCAGATATCAGAGAAAGTTTGAAAGAGTTTTTCTTCCATAAGTGGAAAATTTTGGATTGTTATGCCCATGTCCATTGTGGTTCTGTTGCTGATGCCTACTAAAGAAGAAATCAACATACCGCCTTTAAGAATGAACTTGTCACGATATTCAGATAAAATAATTCTTTCTAACAATTTCTCCAACATGTAATTTTGTAAAACTGCTTGGGCAGATATGTGATTCTTTTTGGCGAAATTATTAATCTGGGCTTTAAAGCTTGTATTTTCTTTCATAGCATTATTTCGATGTATTCTCTGATGAACTTATAAACTCTTAATTTTTTGGCATACCCGTAGAGTAAATCAATATTCTTATCTTTGCTTAATGCATATTTTTTTAAAGCATCATTGAGAATCTGAATATCAATTTGATTCTTATTTCGAACGATGTCACAAATTGTTCGTTCCACATTGTAACTTCGAATTGGATTGCCAAATGCTGAATTTTTGATCGTTAATCCTAAATTATGGATTTTTCGGTTGATGAAAAAAACCTTTATTCCATTTTCCTTTAGGATTGTAGCGTTGTATCCTGAGGGGACAGTGACAGTGAATTTTTGAGGTGTCCGATCTGATAAATCGAAGAGATACAAAGCTGATTCATGAGAAAAGATTACGTGTTTATATATTTTTTGAATATGGAACATTTCATCCGGAATAGAATCTGTACTGGTATATATACCTCTGGCTACCCTTTCAATTTCTCCCTTTTTTTCCATAAGAGATAAGTATTCCCTAGGAATGTTAAATTTAGCCAGATCTGAGGTAAAAATGTTTCCATTCTGGCTTTCCATTATTTTTCGAATTTTTTGGGTAGGTTTAATATTTACATTCATGCTTATATTATAAATAAAATAAGTATAAATGTAAACAATCAAAAAAAAGCGTTTCTTTCTTGTGATTTCCAAATAATTGATAAAGAGAAATCAACGCATCTTAATTTTTACAAGTACTTCTGTAAATCCATTCCTGGTTGGTTTTTAGTTATAATTAAGAAGAATTGTTGGATAGTGTCGAAAAATGACAATAACATAACAGCCTGGTTGAGGGAGAAAAGGAGTAAAGCATGGCAATACAACATAAACGTTTGGGGAAACACGGCGTGCTGGTGAGCAATATCTGTCTGGGAACGATGAATTTTGGCTGGCACACATCGCAGGAAGACAGTTTCAAAATCATGGATCGGGCTTTGGAATTGGGGATTAATTTCTTTGACACCGCCGACGTCTATGGCTGGGGTGTGGAACATGGTCATACAGAAGAAATTATTGGAAACTGGTATGCTCTGGGTGGTGGTCGCCGGGATGCAACGGTTCTGGCAACCAAAGTCTTCAACCCGGTCAAACGCAAAGCGAATTTACCGGAGGTAAACAGCGATGGTCGTAGTTTATCAGCTTATAAAATTCGCAAACATTGTGAAGGCAGCCTCAAACGCATGCAAACGGAGTGGATCGATATCTATCAGATGCACCACATCGACCGTGATTGTCCCTGGGACGAGACCTGGCAGGCTTTTGGTAGCCTGATCGATCAGGGCAAGGTTGTGTATGTCGGATCCAGTAATTTTGCGGGGTGGGATATTGCCACCGCCTGTCAGGAAGCATCGAGACGCGGTATGGCAGGACTGGTCAGCGAGCAGAGCATCTACAACCTGAATAACCGCATGGTGGAACTGGAAGTCATTCCGTCCTGCCGTCATTACGGCCTGGGACTGATTCCCTGGAGTCCACTGGATGGTGGTCTGTTGGGTGGTGCACTGGAAAAAATGGAAACGGGACGCCGTAAAGGTGAGAACTTTGAAAAGGATGTGACCAAACATCGCGAAAAACTGGAAAAGTATGAAACCCTGTGTCGTGAAATCGGGCACCCACCAGGGGAAGTAGCACTGGCCTGGTTACTGCATAATCCAATTGTCACTGCTCCGATTATTGGTCCGCGTACCATGGAGCAGCTGGAGAGTGCCGTCCGGGCAACGGAGATTGTGCTGGAAGAGAGTACACTGCAAAAACTGGATGAAATTTTCCCCGGTCCAGGTGGTGAAGCACCCAAGGCGTATGCGTGGTAATTGAAAGGTGAGTCTTGTTTGTCTGGAGCGATTAAGGTGCATCACGGATGCACCCTTCAAAGTCTGGAGGTTGTATGAAAATTGGTTTACAGATTCCCTCTTATAAATATCCAGGTGGCACAGCAGCGATCCGACCGAAATTGAAGGAGATCGTTACAACTGCAGAGAATGCAGGCTTTTACAGCCTGTGGGTGATGGATCATTATTATCAAATTAAGGGTTTGTTTGGCGAAGCCTACACCGACCCGATGCTTGAGAGCTATACCACCCTCGGGTATTTTGCCGGTATAACCGAAAAAGCCTATCTGGGTGTGCTGGTGACCGGTGTCATTTATCGTCATCCGGCTGTGCTGATGAAAATGGTCAACACCCTGGATATCCTCTCCGGTGGTCGATCGTATCTGGGGATTGGGGCAGCCTGGTATGAAGACGAAGCTAAAGGTTTTGGGATTCCATACCCATCGACCTCGAAACGATTTGAATTACTTGAGGATAATCTTATACTGGCCAAAGCACTCTGGAGTGGGGATGAGGTGTCTTTTGAAGGACAACATCTTTCAGCGCCAGCCATTACTAATAATCCACGTCCGCTCTCACAACCGCATCCGCGCATCATGATTGGGGGCACCGGTCCAAATAAGACCCTGCGCATGGTAGCACAATATGCTGATGCTTGCAATATTGGTGATTGGGTGGGGACCGAGAACATGCAAAAAGCGCTCGATAAACTCAAGGAACACTGCGAGGATCTGGGTCGTGATTACGAAAGTATCGAGAAGACCTCTCTTGGAACTGTGAACCTTTCTGGAAAGGACACAGTGGAAAGTGTACTGAAGCGAATCAAAGTACTCTCCGGGATGGGTTTCAAACATTGCATCTTCAATATGACGGATGTGTATGAAATTACGCCACTGGAAACGTTTGCGAAAGAGATTATCCCGGTGATAGCGTAGCTAAAAGCCAAAAGTTTACAGGCGAAAGTCCAATTTCCAAAGGTGCGTTGCACTTAGGGATTAACGATAAATAAACATCCAGGAGATGAAGATTGATAATCAAATAACCAAAAGTGCGATGCACCTCGACCTCGAAGACAAATGTTCAAGGTGCAACGCACTTTTGAAATCTGGATGATCAGTCGATTAGTTCCATTCATGGAAACCGGAATCATCCTTAAGTGCATCGCACCTTGTCAGAAGCCCTGGGTTACAAACACAGGTGCAACGCACTTTTGGATTCTCGACGATTAATCGATTAGTTCCATTCATGGAGACCAGTTTCATCCTTAAGTGCATCGCACCAAACGGTTGAATTTTTTTCCTGTCAACTGTCGACTGTCAACTTTTTTACTCTTCCAGCTTGCGCAAATGCGGGAAGAGTAGAACCTCGCGGATGGTCTGCTGGTTGGTGAGCAGCATCATCAAGCGGTCGACGCCCATCCCGAAACCTCCCATGGGAGGCATACCATAGGACATGGCACGCAGATAATCCTCATCCATCGGGTGTCGTTCTTCATCATCCGACTCATAATCACGTCCCATCTCGAGGAAGCGTTGTTCCTGGTCAAGAGGGTCGTTCAGCTCGGTGAAAGCGTTACACAGTTCCATGCCGGCCATGAAACCTTCAAAACGTTCAGTCATGCTGGGGTGGCCAGGTTTGCTTTTAGCTAAAGGTGAGATATCGCGTGGGTAATCATACAGGAAGGTGGGTTGAACCAGCGTCGGTTCCAGATAGTCTCCAATAAGGCTATCAATCAGTTTGCCACGTGGACTGCCTGGTTTAAAAGCATATCCTTTGGCTTTCATGGCTGCTTCCAGACTTTCGCCGGTGGGATGCTCGTTGATGTCGATGCCGGTCGTCTCGATTAATCCCTGACGTAATTCCAGACGTCGCCAGGGAGGTGTGACATCCAGACTGTTGCCGCGGAATTGCAGTATACGGGTACCGAGAACCTGATCACAGACGAAAGCTACCATATTCTCAGTCAGTTCCATGATCGAGCGATAATCAGCATAAGCCATGTAGAACTCGATCTGGGTGAATTCCGGGTTGTGTTTGAAGGAGACACCTTCGTTACGGAAATCGCGGCCAATTTCGTAAACACGGTCAAAACCACCAACGATCAGTCTTTTGAGATACAGCTCAAAGGAGATGCGCAGGTAAAGCTCCTGTTTGAGCTGGTTGTGAAAAGTTACGAAGGGACGGGCAGCAGCACCACCATAAATGGGTTGCAGAATGGGGGTTTCCACCTCGATGAAATCACGTTCATCCAGGAATTGTTGCAGGGCACGGATCGTTCTGGTGCGGATTTTGAAAATTTCACGCACTTCCGGGTTAACTGCCAGGTCCGCATAACGCTGTCGATAGCGCATCTCCGGGTCGTTCAGGGTGGCATGTCGCACGATTTTTCCATCGACCACTTCATCTTTGGCAGCAGGTAACGGTGTGACAGCTTTGGCCAGCATTCGGAAGGAGTTGACATGTAATGATATTTCACCGGTTTTGGTGCGGAAGAGGTAGCCTTTGGCTTCGATGTAATCACCCAGGTCGAAGTCTTCTTTCAAACGGCTCATCATCTCCTCTCCGATCTCATTAATGCGGAAAAAGAGTTGAATTCGGGCGGTACCATCTTCAATATGCGCGAAAGCAATTTTGCCCATCATGCGAATAGCACGTATTCGACCGACCAGACTCGCTTGAATGGGTTCGCTGCCTTCTATTATTTCGGATGCTTCAAACGCCTGGATGGCCTCAAGATTACGATGCGTATAGTGGGCAGTCGTGGGATAAGGTTCAATCCCTTCCGTTCGCATACGCTCAATTTTTTCCAGTCGTATTTTTTCCAGTTCATTTCTTTCCATAAAACACCTTCAAATTCTGATTATTTAACAAAATGCCCCGCCTAATGATAACACGGGCGGGGCGAAGTTCTGATTTTTCAGTCTACTCAAATTTTACAATTTTTACTTTGTAAGCGCCTGCCGGTGCATTTACCGAAACGGTATCACCTGCCTTATGGTTCAACAATGCCTTACCTAAAGGTGATTCATTCGATATCTTCCCAATGCTTGGTTTTGCTTCTGCTGCACCTACAATCACGTAAATCTCTTCGTCGGTGAGGCCTTCTTCTACGATGGTTACTTTTGAACCAACCTGGATGGTATCTGTTTTTTGAGTTTCGGTTACGATCCTTGCGGTGGCCAGGAGGTATTCAAGTTCCTTAATCCGCCCCTCAGTGAAAGCTTGTTCATTTTTTGCAGCTTCATATTCTGCATTTTCAATCAGTTCGCCACCTTCCATGGCTTCGTGCAATCTTTGAGCAACTTCTTTGCGTTTAACATTACGCAGAAAATCCAGCTCGTTTTGTAGTTCATCATAACCTTCTTGCGTCAGAAATGATACAGACATGTCTCTTCCTTTTAGAAATTTTGTTGTGATTTATCCCGATTAAAAAGAAATAAACCACTCCAAGCGG
>DAOUGX010000411.1:0-2270 GCA_034428855.1 Anaerolineaceae bacterium
CACCATTATGATTGCTGCAGCAATTGAAATAAAAACTGAGATCCCACCTAGCAGCACTTTCTTTTTTAATTGCAGCGTTAAGTCAATCACATTGGCATCATTTCTAATAATAATAAATTGAAAAATAGAAATGATGATTAATAGATTAGTGAGGACGCCAACATAGTAATCGCTTCCTACCCAGAAGGTAATAAATGTTCGGTTCCAGAGTAGAATTACAGTTCCTAAAACGGTAACAATAAGCCAGGATAAAACCATCATTTCTTCTCGTACCTGTTTTGCTTTCACTAAATCCCCCGAACCGATAATACCACCTAATCCAGGCAGAACTCCAATCACCATCATTGATATTAAAGTTACTAAAGTCTCAGGAGCATACTTTGAAATGGTATAGTAGGTAACTGATTCAACTGATTTTAATAATCCCAAAATAATCACATCTGAAGAAATCATCAATTGAATGATCAGATTCCACCCCATAAACCAACCGCTTAATTTTAAAAATTCATGAACCGAATGTTTATTCGGTTTGGCCACACCAAACCATGGACAATACTTATGTACAATTGAGAAATAAAAAAATAATTGGCAAATAGTTAGCGCGATGGCTGCAACAGCCACGCCAATGATTCCTGTTTTAAAAAAAAGAGCCAACCAGGTAAAAGAACCACCAATAAAAACGAGGAGAGTCGCCAGTCCCATCCTTTTGTAGCTTTTGTTTTCACCCTCCATGATCGCCTGTGGGATTGCCAACAATGTAACCAAAATTAGATTTAGTACCAGAAGAGCACAGGAAATCCTAACAATCCAAATCGATTCAACAGGTGTTTTTAGCCAAAGAGGAATAAACCAGGACAATAACATTCCTGGAATGATCATTAACGGGGAGAAAATTGCCAGGACCTCAAATGTACTACCAACGTAGGCACGTTTCAATTGAAAATCATTGGAGTTTTGGTTCTTTGCCAGAATAAATTTAAGAGCTTGGGTTGGTCGCCCACTGGTTGGTGACATATATCCCACTATCCTCAATAAAAATTGCCAGGTCCCATAAAAATAATCACCAAGGCTGGTGACCAATAAAGGAGTTAAAACAAATGTGACAATTATTTTGGCAATGTAATCTAAACCAGAAGCAATTGAATTTAAGAAAGCTTTTCTGGTGAGGTTATTGTCCTGAAAAAAATGTGGATTTGTTCTTATTTTTTTCGTAGTTTCTGGAGTATCCATTTAAAATTTGTCAATCTTTCATGCCAAAATTCGAAATCTATATTAATTATTCAATCCCAGATTACTATCTAAGGTGGATAACAAATCATTAACCAATACTGCTAATGGGAGCTGCGAGCTATTGAGGCTAAAAATCTTCAATTGAGGATTGTTATTCTGAACAATTTCCAGTAATGTGTTATACAAACCACGGTTGTGAGCAAGGAATTTTTGAATTTGATCCGATGATTTTCCCTTTACCAAATGTTCCTTCTCACGTTGATTTATCCGCTGTATCAGATCAGAATCGTCTGCATCCAGATAAATAATCGCATCAAGCTGATTTGCCCATCGTTTTAGTAAAGGTTTCCATGATTCATAATTTAACGATTTGTCTGAAATTTCAGGATCTAATCCGATTAATGAGGCAATCAAAAATATAGGACCCTGGTCAACAAAAACTACCTTCTTTTTTCGTGTCTTAAGTATTTTTTGCCAACTGTTAAGAATCACCAACCACGTGATTTCTCTGGAAGAAAAACTCCGATCCATCTGATTTTGTAAATTTATAATCAGTGGAACTGTTCTAACAAAATTAAATACAAAAAAAGGAAAAAGTTTTATTGAGCGAACTGGTGGAAGTTCTTCGATTAAATAATCTTTATTATTTTGGATGAGAGTGCGAGTGATGGTCGTTTTTCCGGTTCCAGCCACTCCAATAATTTCAATAATTTTTGAATCCACCATCTTCATTTCCATAGATAACCATTAGAGTATTGACCATACCAACGACTTTCCTGTATTGAAAACCAGCTCTTTCGATTGACTGGCGTCAATAGCTATGATGCTTTGATCATTGAAAGCAATACGCATGATTTCTTCGGATCTCGCTTTAACACTTTCTTCAGGTTCGTCTTTTTTTCGATTTACTGCGATATTTGGATCAAGCTTTAAGAAAAGGATAAGGTCTGGTTTACCAATTTTTTCGTAATACGATTCTTCCAGCGAGATTAACCAATTTAAGAAACCATTCTTCTGTAAGTGGATTGTCATCCTTTTAA
>DAOUGX010000412.1:0-5226 GCA_034428855.1 Anaerolineaceae bacterium
GAAGGCCAATAAATTCGTCATGCCGAATGAGTGGAACGCCCATCCAACCTCTCACCAGTTCAGCACCTTCCCATCTTGCAAACCTTGGATCAGTTTGGGCATCTTCCAGAATGATGGGAGCTTTTAACATTTGAATTTCTTTCAGTAATAAATCGGAAGTTGGAAAGGTTTTGTTGATCAATCGTGAAGTGTATTGAAATCCCCTGGCAGCAACTACTTTCAGTTTCTCCTGTTCCTTTAAGAACAACGTGGCACTGTCATAATTTAAAACTGTCTTTAATGAAACTAAAATTCGGCGCATAACCTGAGAAAGATCCAGTTGGGATGACAAATCATCCAGAGCTTGTTTTAAGGCCTGTGCCTGAATCATGGCATTGTTGGCTGCCTGTTCAGATAGCACTCTTTCGGTGATATCTGAAATAAAACCTTCCAGTGCTACCAATTCACCATTTTCATCAAATACTCCCTGTCCTTTTTCCCAGACCCATTTTCCTTCCCCATGAAGGGTTTGAATTCGATACGTCAACTCAAAATTTTGTTTCTCTTTTAACGCCGATTGGATTCTGTCGCGAACGTGTTGTTGATCATCTGGATGTATCAGTGTTGCATACCTAATTTTTCGATTTTCGATCAGATCTTCAGCAGGATACCCTAATAAATCCTCCACACCAGCGCTGACGAATTCCATTGTCCAGTCTTGATCATTCTTACAACGATAAGCCATACCTGGCAAACTTTCCAGCAAGGTTGATAACCTTCGTTGATTTTCTTGAAGGGATAACTCCACAATCTTACGATCCGTAATATCGATGAGAAGATTTAATAATAAGTCATCTGATATTTTTATATAACTTGCCATCACCCATTTTAATTCACCGGTCGTTCTCAGTTGGTATTGAGTTTCAAAGCGAACATTTAGTCCTTTTTCTATGCAATCAGTAAATCTTTGAAGGATTTCTACATTATGGTTAAAAAAATTGTCAGTATTTTGTCCTACATACTCACTTATTTTTCCACCACTGAATTGATCAGCTGCGATGTTGTATTCTTCCAGAATTATTTCCCCATCTTTGATTTTACGCCATAACAATGCAGGGTCATGCATACCATTAAATACGGAATGAAAGGTGTTTCCGGATTGATTTTTGTCGATTTCTGTTACGTTGTTGTTATTTTGCTCGGTTGCCATGATGAGAACACCTAAAATCTCTTCTGTCAGGTCTCTGACTGGATGAACTTTATAATCAATTTTTTGAGAATTATTGTGGTTTCCTGTAAAAGAGGTAATTTTCCCAGAGAATCCAATTTTTAATTGCGGCAAAAATGAATTTAGTGTGGTTGGATCTTTTATCCATTCAAGGAGAGATTCTCCTACATTAATCGGTTCGCGGTTTATTTTAACCGAAAGTAAATTCGCTGCAGGATTAAAAGCCTGGATTTTATAATCAGGATCAATAAAGATGAGTGGTGAGTTTATGTGATCTACAATTAATTCTGAAATATTTTTTGAAGTTAGCAGGGGCTCCCAGGGATCTTTAAACAACAACAACCAATGATTGTCCCAAATGATACTGGAACACAATCGCAAGCTTTTTTGTTGGACTCTATCCGGTAGACTGAGATGAATCATTCGGGAGTAATTTTTTTCGATACTTAATTCATTTTTTAAATTTGCCCAACCCGGAAACCAATCCTCAATGGATAACTCTGTCATAAGATCTTGCTCAATCCCTAAAAACTGACAAAATTTTCCGTTTGCATAAAAAATATCCCCTGAATCAGTTAAAATAACAACTTTATCGGAGATAAAATCAAAGAATGGTTTGAAAGAGTTGAATTGCTCAATTAAGGACATATAGTAATTCTCTCCCTATAAATTTATTATATATGAAAATCACATCAAAAACCAAACCTTGAACCTGTATGATTGTATAAACAATCAATTAAGCTAATTTTTGAAATAAGAATAAATGTGTACAATAAGGAAATGACCGAAGAATTACAAACCAGATCCAAAACTATTTCCCAAATTTTAGGGTGGAATCGTACCAGTTATGTGATGATGAGTACTTTTGTGTTGTTATTATTTATCATCGGTTATGTCTGGTGGCCACTGGTTGAAGAGTATTTATCAACTTATAATCCTGAATTACCATTCTGGATGCAGTTTGATTGGTTATTGTTTTCCATATTTTTAGTAATGTCACTTTTATTGATGGCAAAGGCTGATATCAAGAAAGATTTGCCGATTATTTTGGTAGGATTAGCTGGCGGATTGGTAATCGAAAGTTGGGGTACACAAACCGAATTGTGGTTTTACTACACAAATGAAAGACCACCTTTATGGATCATTCCTGCCTGGCCTATTGCAAGTTTATCTATTGATCGTCTTTTTCGTCTCTTGCATACATTATCCGTAAAAATTCCGGAACTAATTATTAAGATTGGTTACTGGCTGACTTTCATTGGTTTTTTTATCTATATGTTTTATTTCGTCTGGCCAACTTTTGATAAATCTTTAACCATCATGGCGTTGTTTTTATGTGCCTTCCTAATTCTGACACCGGTAAACCACCGGGCGATGCTGATAACATTCCTGGCTGGGAGTGGATTGGGATATTTCCTCGAGCTTTGGGGAACTACACGTTATTGCTGGACATATTACACATTCCAGACTCCGCCATTTTTTGCCGTATTAGCACATGGCATGGCTGCCGTTGCTTTTTGGAGAGTGGTTCAATTATTTTGGATTTTTGAACCAAAAGTTAATCTTTTTTTGAGAAAAAACTTCTTTATGATTAAAACAAAAAGCACAGTTTTTCGATCAACTGTGCTTCATAAAAAGGAGGATAAAGAATTTTATTCTTGATTTTTGATTTCACCCTCAATATAAGTGGGTTGAACTGGTACCAAAATCCACAAAATTACATAAATTAGAATACCATGACCACCCATAAAGAAAAGTAACACAAAGATCAAACGCACAATCGTAAGATCCAGTCCCAGGTAATCAGCCAATCCCGCGCAAACACCTGCGATCATTTGTTCATTTGGTTTTCGATATAATTTTTTTGTTGCCATTTTAATTTCTCCTTCAAACATATATACGTGATATTTTTTAAAAAGTTTCATTTCAGAGAAATTAATATCCTCTTAAAGATCAAACCATAAATCAATTGACTTTGATTCCATTCGTTATTACACTTTATTTTGTCTTTATCCCCCCTTTTTTTTATTTTTTCAATCCGGTGGAGGGTTTGAATGGAACAAAAAAGAATAATCCGATATGTGATGTTTGGGCTCTTATATTTCACCCAGGGAACTATTTTGAGTTATTTCACGGCGTTAAACGCATTGTATTTGCTGGAATATGGAATTGATATGACCCGTATCGGGATCATGGGAACCATAGCTTTGCTTCCATTTGTCATAAAAGTCTTTTTAGGTATGTTGAGTGATAAAGTAAATTTGTTTGGTTTGGGTAACCGGAAGCCATATATTGTTATTGGATTATTGGTACAGATGATATGCCTGATCTTTGTGCCACTCATCAATCCAGGAACGACATTCTGGTTATATGTCGCCATTGCATTTCTTTTACAGATGGGTATGGCGCTTTATGACACCTGTACAGATGGATTGGCATTGGATACTACCCCAGTTTCTGAAAAAGGCACCATACAAGGTTTTATGGTTGGTGGTCGCGCGGTTGGGGTGATCGTCACTGCCTCTCTGGTTGGGTTACTGGCAGAAAATGTATCCTGGAGTGCTGTTTTTTGGTGTTTAGCTATTTTAACCTTGCCTCCTTTCTTTTTTCTGCACACCGTCAAGGAATCCCCGCGCGTACAGGAACGAGCATTTGATTGGAAAGCGTTTTCTGCTTTCAAACAAATACCCGTTATCGCACTGGCAATTATTGGCTTTATCTTCTTTTTGATTATTATTGGCGTTAATCAAATTGTGAATCCATACCTACAGAACACATTCAATATATCCTTGAGTACAGCTGGATTTTTCACAACTATTTGGGGTGTCGGCGTTGTTTTCGGTAGTATTGCAGGTGGTTGGTTCATAAATAAATTGGGAAATCGAAATGCCGTTCTCATAGCCATCGGCATCGCTCTCGTGTCTATTCTCTCATTGGCAGCTATCAATACCCTGACTTTCGCCTGGTTCCTGGTTGCACTTTTTGGAATCTGCTATGGTACATACCAAACGGTATATTTCGCTCTAGCCATGGAATATACAGATCCACGCATCGCGGCGACTATGTTTTCCATTCTGATGGCTGTCACAAATATAGGTCAGGGAGTCGGTTTGGGATTAACCGGATTCTTCGCGGATTCATTTGGATTTAAAACAACATTTATCATCATGGCACTCTTGAATTTTGCAGTGCTACCCTTCCTGCCAATGATTTTCGGGAAATGGGGTAAAAAGATGGTTACGGCTGCAAATTAATTCCACTCCAGATTGGACTTTATTTCATCAGCCAGTTGTTCTAATTCAGATCGCTCTGGCAACTTGTGGTAATCGGACCTGAACACCAACCGAAAACCATCCCCGGAAAAACGTGGTATGACATGTAAATGAACGTGAAAAACTGTCTGAAACGCTACCTTTCCATCAGCCAGAAAAAAATTGATTCCTTCACTCCGAATGGTGCTTTTTTGTAAACCAGTGGCTATCTTTTGTCCTATGCAAAATAAGTGTTCCCCAATCTTCGCAGGTAAATCTGACAATCCAACAAAATGTTGGCGAGGAACAACCAGCACATGTCCCGGTGTTACAGGTTGAATGTCCATGAAAGCCAGGCAGATATCATCTTCATAAACTATACTCCCCGAAGCTTCACCAGCAATAATTTTACAAAAAATACAATTTTCCATTTTTACTCCTATGTTTGAAAGGTTTTGACATCCAGCTCCGAGAAATCGACATTTAATAAGTTCGGTTGGTCAAATGTAATTCCAATTATTTTCTAATTTTGTCCCAAATAAAAGGTCAGTAAACCGGTGGGGATGTATTCATCATCCCATTCCGACAAAAAGGTATCATGCTTCCAATGGTTCAGTTTCGAATGGAAATACCGGGATTGTTGAAATGCAAGTGTAAAAACGGTTTGTTCATTTACCGATTGTTGATGATGGATGGAAACATTCCCAAACCCATTTGCATACTGGACTTTGTCCTTGTCGACAATTGCACAGGCAATCGCAGGAACTT
>DAOUGX010000413.1:0-2007 GCA_034428855.1 Anaerolineaceae bacterium
TATCCTGGTCGATTAACTGCATTTCCACCAAAATTTTTCCCAAAGGGATCTCTTCTCCCTGGTTGGATTTTTCCAACTGAGCAAAAAGAGCTTTATTTAAATCTGCTACTGTTATGATTTTTTTCTGAACTAAGTATTCACCAATTCTGGGAACAAGAATTTCTGGAGAAACTGTTTTTTTTCGAGAAGACATCAAAACTCCTCATTTTGCCAAACCCATTGCCCCGATACCATGGTGCCTATCGGAGTTGTTTCTTTGATTTCATCAGCCGATAATTCATGTAGATCATTGGATAATACAATTAAATCTGCAAATTTTCCATTCGATATGCTACCTAAATTTTTATCAATACGCGAACTGATTGCAGGATTGATTGTATATGCATTAATAATTTCTCTTAATGTGATTTTTTCCTGTGGATACCATCCAGTCGTGAATTTTGGTTGATCATATTTCCTTCTGGTTAAAGCAGCATATATTCCAATAAAAGGATTATAAGATTCTACAGGTGCATCAGACCCAAAAATTAGCAGGGTTTTATTCTTTTGTAAACTTTTGAATGCATATGCAAATCGGGACCTTTCTCCCCAAAATTGATCTGCAGTATCCATATCAGAAATCAAATGAATTGGTTGCATGGATGCAACAATCTTGTTTTCATTTAGTCGTGAAAGATCATTTTCGGAGAGAATTTGAACATGTTCAATTCTATGGTTCAAATTAGTAATATTCTGAACAGATTCAAATTTTCGAATCTGTTCGAAAGCATTAAGGACTACATGGTTGACTCGATCTCCGATTGCGTGAATAGCGAGAGTTAATCCATTTAATACAGCTAATCTGCCATATTGAAGGATTTCATCGGTGGAGAGCATGAGAATACCAGAATTACTAGAATTATTTTCATATGGATGGAGCATCGCGGCAGTCTGAGGTCCTAACGCACCGTCAGCAAACATTTTAATAGGACCGATTCTCAGAAAGGAAGATCCAAAACCAGTTGTTAAGCCTGATTTTATTGCCGCATCCAAATTATGAAGGGGAATGCTTTTCAAAACACGTAGCTTTAATTTTTGGTTGATGTCTAGATTTTGGAGTGCTGAAAAACAATCAGCTCCATCGAAATCATGAACACTCGTAATTCCAACTTTCCACAATTCCTTTTGAGCTGCAAGTAATCCGTTTTCTAATGTTTTTCCAGTATAAGAAGGGATAAAATCATCCATCAGTCTCATGGCATTTTCGAACAATAAACCATTAGGATTCCCCAGACTGTCCCGTCCGATAACTCCATCGACTGGATCTGGTGTTTCTTTGGTAATACCTGCCAATTTCAAAGCAATTTTATTTGCCCAGGCAGCATGTAAAGATTTGGCCGTCAGGTAAATTGGGTGATCATTTGAAACCTGGTGTAAAAGTTCTAATGCTTCAAATCCATTTTCCCAATCGTTCTGATTCCAACCATGTCCTAATATCCATTGCTGATGAGGAATTACTATGGCTTTCTTTTTGAGTCTCTCAAAACAAGTTTGACTGCTTTTGGTTTCGCAATTAACCATGGAGAGGCTTTTTGCAAGTAGTTGCAAATGCAAGTGAGAATCGGTAAATCCAGGCATGATAGTTTTACCATGTAAGTCCATAATTTCGGATTTTCTATCGGATATCGAAAGAACATCTTCCAATCTTCCGATAGCAGTGATCAATCCATTTTGAATGGCCAATGCATCGTTCGAATTTGGGTCCTTGGAAAAGCCATAGAGTCTGACATTTTTGAGAATTAACATGCGTATTAATCCTCAATAATGCGATCAATCAACGAGTTCAATTCCTCACTGGAGTAATAATGGATGATCAGCTTACCTTTGTCTCCCCTATGATCCAGGTTCACACGCATTCCCAACTTTTCTTGAATGCGTTCTTCAATAGCTACAACATTTGGATCCTTCGCAGTTTTTGTTGTTTTTGTTTCACGATCACCTGTGTATTTTTTTACCAATTCTTCCGTT
>DAOUGX010000414.1:0-2356 GCA_034428855.1 Anaerolineaceae bacterium
CCATTGAACCCGGATAAAGATCAGATCAAGAGAATCATGGAAATTGTGTATGGTCGCATGGAATTAATGGTGGCTGGACTGGTCAATTTGGATCAGGTGACTGAATTTATGGAAATGGGAGTAGAAAGATTAATCATTCGCCAGCAACATGCAGAAGCCATCTTAGCCCAACTGGCTTAGGTTCAAAGTTTTGCCGATAAAATCACCGCTTTTCAGGAGTGGTGATTTTTTTTTGGACAGATCAGGAAAAAGATCAGACACAAATTCATCTCGATTGTAGGATAATTGAGGGAGATGATATTTTAACATCATTATTTCAGACCAAAAATTCACCTACAAAGAGGTAACTATGTCCCTCAGAGAAGAAGCACTTGATTACCATTGTCAATGTGGAAAACCTGGAAAAATTTCAGTTGAATCGACCAAACCACTGGAAACCCAGGCTGATCTTTCATTGGCTTACACACCTGGAGTAGCTGAACCTGTCCGGGAGATCATGAAAGATCCTGAAGCTGTTTATCAGTACACCTCCAAAGGGAATCTGGTGGCCGTTATTTCCAATGGTACTGCCATATTAGGTCTGGGTAATCAGGGTGCATTAGCTGCCAAACCGGTAATGGAGGGGAAGGGGGTCTTATTTAAGAAGTTTGCTGGGGTGGATGTATTTGATATTGAAGTGAATGAGCTCGATCCGGATGCTTTTATTCACATTGCAGCCGGCATTGCTCCCACTTTTGGGGGCATTAATCTGGAAGATATTAAATCTCCCGAATGTTTTTATATTGAAAAAAAATTGCAGGAGCTATTGGATATACCTGTTTTTCATGATGATCAACATGGCACCGCAATTGTGTTAGGTGCAGCTTTTCTGAATGCATTGGAAATTGTGGGAAAGTCTCCATCCACAGTGAAAGTTGTTTTTTCCGGTGCTGGAGCTGCTGCGATTGCCTGCGCCAAACATTTGTTGCGCATAGGCGTTCCCCGTGAAAATATCTGGATGTGTGACCTGCATGGATTGGTTTATTCGGGTCGACAGGAAGAAATGTTTCCCGAGAAAATGATTTTCTCACAGGGGAATCAACCTGGTAGTTTAGGTGAGGTGATCCAGGGGGCGGATGTTTTCATTGGTTTATCAGCAGCCAATGTATTAACCCCGGAGATGGTATTAACCATGGATAAAGATCCGATTATTTTTGCCATGGCCAACCCAAACCCTGAAATTGACTACAACCTGGCCAAACAAACCCGCCCGGATGTGATTATTGCAACAGGCAGGTCGGATTTTCCAAACCAGATCAACAATGTGCTGTGTTTCCCCTTCCTGTTTCGGGGTGCTTTGGATGTGCGTGCCAGTGAGATCAATGATGAGATGAAAATGGCAGCCTCGCAGGCACTGGCTGCATTGGCGCACGAACCAGTACCGGCAGATATTCTCCAACGTTATGGTGTCAGTGATATCTCCTTCGGTCGGGATTATTTGCTGCCAAAGGCATTGGATAAGCGTGTCTGTTTATGGGTGGCATCCGCTGTAGCACAGGCAGCCATGCAGAGTGGTGCAGCTCGCATCAAAGTAGATATGGAAGCATATCGATCCTGCTTAATTGAGAATTATGGGTGAGGTAGCTCAGTAACGATCACCGGAATCTTTGTGAAAGACCACCATATTGCCTAATACCCCCCAGGAATTTAAAAATGTATCTGTGGGCACCTGGTAAAACTTACCATTATTCAAATAGCGGATATGATCTTTTCCATAACCAGTGATGATGACAGTATGTTCATAAGCCGCCACAATTACTTTGTCGCCAACCTGATCGGTAAATTCGGATGGGATACCACCCACCATGTTTCCGATCACCCAGGCGATTACAGGTTGACCGCTGGCTATTTCTTTTTTCAGATTAGCCAGACTGAAATGTTTGACCGCACGGGCTGGTAACCCGTACTCTTCCTTTAATAAAGAAGCGACCGGCGCTGCATGGACTCCATAACTATATGGCGGAACCTGACCCCAGGGATCATGGACGTCACCTACAAATCCTTTATCCGGGTTGTCTGAGATTGGCAAGGCAAATTGAAAATCAGATTCAAAGATTTGTACGCCGAAAAAATCCGCCCAATCCACAGCAGTCCGTGATTCACAACTGATGGGATAGGATTGGCGGAAGCTCTGTACACCGCTCAGGTAAACCGAATCCGGAATGGGGGTCGCTGTCGGTACACTTGTAAATGAAGGGATCGGTGTCATACTGGGAAAGGGGGTGGAACTCGGTCGCAAAGTACTGGAACGCACAGGGCTGGGGGTAGGAATGATGTCTTCCAGTTCTTTCAACCCTGCACTCGTATCATCTGTCAG
>DAOUGX010000415.1:0-5701 GCA_034428855.1 Anaerolineaceae bacterium
ATGGGCTGTAATAATTCTTTCTGTATTTCCGAGTAGATGTTATCGCTTATTAAAGGTAAGATTTTAGTCTTGGAATCCGTATAGATGGATGTCCGGGTAACATTGTAGCTGATCAGACTGGTAAAAGTAAAAGAAATAATCAGCACCAGGGTTAATATGCTGATCAGTCTATATTTATTAAACAGAAATTTCTTGAGTAATGGTTGCATCATTCTTTCAGGGGTGTAGACATGATTTTATCATATGGTGAGGAATGGAAGATAAAAAATACACCATGATTTACTTTAGAAATGGTTATCAGTTTCTCATTGAAGAGAAGCTTCCTTTTACCAAATTCCTGGAATTAACCTGAATTTGACTCTTTCCGCATACTCCCGATACCCAGCTAAATTCTCCTGCAAAAAACGATCTTCCAGAAATGTACGTACGACAAATAAAGCAATTGTCAGGAAAATCGGGATGAGTATCCAGATCGAATTCAATAAAATTGGAGTTGCCAGATACGCCAAAATGCCACCGGCATAACCTGGATGTCGCACGATGCGATAAGGACCGGTTGAGATAACCTGTTGTCCACGATCTGCTTGCAAACGTACCATGCCGGAAAAAAAGCGATTAACGATCAGGGCAGAAGATGAGAAAGCATACCCAATGATTAAGAGGAATAAGCCCGATAAATTTACCCAAAGGCTAAAGTTCACCGTCCAATGATACAGACGATCCAATCCAGCGATCACAGCAATCACCACGCCCATCAATCCTATCACAGGAATGATCAGTTTGTCCCAGGACTGTGCGTCTTCATGTTGCATAAATTTCGCTCGTTCAGCGATCAGATCAGGATTTTTCCTGGCAGCCAGCACCCGGCTGATCACAAAACTTAGAAAACCCAATATCCCGTATGCCCAACCTGCCCACCAGTTCCATTGTCCCGATATCAACAAAGGTAAAAAGGGCATCACTACCACAAAAAAGAGTGCTTGAATTAACACTCGCACAGAAGCAATTTTTTTCGTCGATTGCATGTGGCACCTCGAGTTAATTCTTAATTTGATTCTACACTCGAAATATTAATGAATAATCAGTCATTCTCCATTAATTCAGGGCAGATATTAAAAATCAGGAATGAAAGGTCACTATCTTGATTAATCTCGTCAATTTTTTGACCATCAAATTGAGAGCAATAAGGCAGGATGAATTCCGGAGTTGCCCTAAGAATTCCCCCAATTTCATTCACTTTATCCATATCTCCAAAGTAAAAATAACTCTCATATAATGGCATCCACTCTGATGGATCCATTGGTTCCAGATCCAACGCAAGTGCTTCATTCGCTAACTTAACTGCTGAATTCCAATCTTTCTTTTGTCGCTCAAGGCTGATTTTTTGATAGAAATAACACCAATCATGCGGTGGTTCAGAGCCAAAAATTTCTTTCGGTGGAGTTACACCAGGTTGAAATGGTGTGATGAGTTGAGGTTTTGATATTGGGGCTAATAATCTGGCTCCTGCTGTTTCATTCCCTGAGATTTCAAGGATTTCTCCACCCAGCACATGGAGACAACTTCCATTTCCGGGCAAACTGACAATCAAGCTCCTGCTGAAGTCAACAACATAATCAAATGTTCGAAAAACCTTTCCATATTTATACTGGCTTTGTATTAAGGTAAGCGTATCGCTATTTAAAACTTCTCCGCTGAGGATTATATTTTTTTCGTTGGGAAAATAAATCCTATTCGCTGGTCCCCAAATTTCATATCCTTCCGCCAGGAAGTAATTTCCCTGCAATATAGGAATAATCGTTGTGGCAGGTTCAATTCCTGGTGCTCTCCAGGTTAATTGCCACCATAATTTTTGTTGCTCTTTCCAGAAGTTTTCATAATAAACCCCATTACTGAGATGGGTAATGAGGGACAAACCAATAAATCCAGCGATGATCAAATTTCTGATTTTAAATTGCTTAATGAGTTCAAATAAACCACCGAAAGCAATTCCCACTCCAATAGTTGCTTGCAGCGTATACCGATCAAATTGATTGGCAAAATTTACATCACGGTTGGCGATCAAAATTGGGATCAAAGTGACAAATGCTAATAATGTTCCAAAACAAAAAAGAAAGATGGAATCTGGATTAGGTTTATGCTTTTCCCTCTCCTCAGTAGTGACAATTTTTGAAGTAACAACGATCCATGTAATTATTCCAATAAAGCCAATGAGAGTAGCTTTAAATAGGGTTTGGTAATTCAGATTTTCGGTTAATTGATAAAACGGCACAGTCCACGCTGAAACCATCACAGCCAAAATATCTTTAATCGATTCCAGGAATAAACGAAGTATCATGAGCCCTGGATTGGAAAGATACATAGATGCGATCAGATTTGGGTCAGTAGCCGCACGTGTACTGTTGAATATGATAAATCGCCAAACCAGAAAAATAAGAATTATTCCAATATACGGAATGGATGTCTTAATAATACGAATGATCCGTTGTTTGATCGGAAAGAAAGAAGAATTTTGCAGGACATAATCCAATAAAATCAATCGAACCATTTCCAGTCCAATCATGTATTCATAAATAAGCAGATAAAAAAGTGCTAATGCCATTGAACAAATGACTGAAAATATTTTCAATGTTTTATTTGTCGTTAATACAGATTGGATACTCAGTCCGATGGAAACGATGGCAGCAGTAAAACCAATAAAATGGTTTTGAAATGTATTTGCATTGGGTTGTTGTAAAAATCCAGGATACAGAATAAAAACAACGGACATTACCAGAACCAGGTGACGTCTATCCTTCCAGATCATCTTTACCAACCACCAGAAGGAAAGTGCACTCAACATTCTCACCAAGAAAGCAAACAGCTGCCAGAAAAGAACTGATTCACCTAAAAATTTATATGTAATTGCGTATAAGACCCCCATAAAAGGCCGATCCAGAGTAAACAATTGAATGATACCGGAGAGGCCCTGTGTATGTCCTGCCCAAATTAAATGCCAATCATCTTTGTAAAAACCCCAACCGTTTATTTGCGTTAAATATGCTAACGATCCAAATAAAAGAATGATAATTGGGGTTTCCAATGATTTGAAGATTGTTTTTATTTTTGGCATTGGTTGATCCTTTGGAAAAAATTCTTAGTTATGTTTGTAGAATCGGATTACAGGTATTTTAACATACCAAAAATTAAATGAATGAATGCAATGATCCTGAAGAAATGGATCATATGTTATTCTCCCCAATTAATTCGATTTCATTTTTTCTGGGATCCCAATCGAATCCGAAATTTCATCATCAGCTCAACATCTTAACAACTTAAGTACTGTGTCTCACCCGATACCCATCCAGACATTTCAACACATACGAATAATCCAGCCGCAATTGTTCGTAAATATCGGATAATTCCTGTAATTTGCGTTCTTTGTGCGCGATCGAGCCCTCTGCCACCCAGTTATACAGATCCAGGCTATTGGTGCCAAAGGTTTTTACCGCATTCTCCAGTTCCCGATCTTCCAGCATGATGGCATTTGGAATCAGATTGGTGTTTTTGAGAAATCCCGAGGTTAATTCATTCATCTTCTCCTCTGATATGCCTTCTCTGGCGTACAGTGGATATTGAAGAAATATTGTGTTTGCCCATTCGACAATATTGGCTGCTTCCTGCTCGATCTGATCCAATCGCCGGTTGGTTACCATCTGGCGACTCAGATCGTGCCGGTCTTCGACTTCCCATGCGCGTTTTTTGTTGCTTTGATAATTCTGGAAGATGAAGGTCGCCACCGTCACCAGGAAGGATGCCAGGAAGCCGATGCCTCCACCAATGATTAAGTTCAAGGTTTCTTTATCCATACGAACATTCCTCCGAAAAAATTAAATAAATTGAATATCCGTTCTATTTAATTATAGCAGAATGGGTATAAATGTAGGCAAATAATGATTGAAATAAGACGCAAGATTGACAGCTGGATGCGTAATGACTGAAATCGTGATACTTTTATAAAGTTATTTTTCTCGTTTGCCCTCTTCTAAAAGAGTTACCATTTCCTGAATTCGCTTGGTACGTGTTTCTTCCCGTTTAGCACTCTCTATCCAACGGATGAAATTCTTGCGATAATAAGTCGGCAAACCGTCAAAGAAGGTTTTTGCATTTTCCTTGGCTATCAAAGCACTTTTGATGTCCTCTGCCAGATTCTCCTCTTGCGGACCTTCCAGAGTTAGCACGACTTTCACCGAATCACCGGGGCTAACACCGTTATCCTTGAGCCAGGTTGCCCCCAATCGCAGGAAATAATCCTGTCCCAGTGCACCTAATGTACCGCGAACGGCTTTTTCGTTTATTGTTCCGTTTACAGAAAAACGCGGTTTTGCTCCCCAAACGTCACGTGGTGAAAATGGAATGCCAATAAAAGTGAATTTCCCTTCTCTTTCCACCACTGTGTCAAAGGAAATTTGTTTTACCTCACTCATTTTTACCTGACTATTTATCTGATTATCATCGCTCAACATGCCGCTTAAAATTATCCAGGATGCTCTGCCAGCCTGCCTGTTGATACTCGACTGGAAATTCATTCTCCGGGTCAAAGGTAACCCGCACTTCAACTCCCTCCGGTTTTTCATTGAAGGTGATCTCTGCCATACGATCGCCAAATTGATATTCAACCAGCCTGTGCGGCTCAACCCTGGTATAAACCCCTTCAAAATCAAAGCCCGAACTGCCATCTCTGGCTTCCATGCGCGAGCAGAAGGTACCGCCCACCTTTAAATCGACGGTTGCATTGGGACAATACCAATCGTCCGAAGCAAAATTCCATTGCATGATATCCTCAGGGGTATTATATGCACGCCAAACCTCTTTGAGAGGCGCATTAACTGTCGTTTCTACTGTTATTTTCATATCAAATCTCCTGAAAAAATTATAGCGATCGATCCACTGGAGAATTTGCTTATGTATATCGTTTTGTAGGGACGGGTTTAGAACCCACCCCTACATTCATCAATTTACGATGGAAATCCAGATCGTCCTCATTTGTCCATCAATAATTTCTCCCCCAATGAGACAAATTATGATCATAGACTACGATTACCGACAATAACCATCCCGGAAAAGGTTTCATGAAAGAGCAGTTAAGCTGTAATTTTCAGTAAACATTTATCAGGACGACACACGGGTCACTATCACCTATCAGCTATCAGCTATTAGCTACCTCCTGCTCATGATCCGGTAGCAAATCTTCCATATTTCGAATGACTGGTATCAGATAGCCTGTCAACATGGTCAAAATCATCAAGGTGCCGGCAATGATCATAATCAAAGCCATCCCGGAGCCTGGTGTAGTGCCTACCATCCAACCAAAAGTCCTGGATAGCCAGGTATCCGAAAGCATCGCTGGTTCCACCAGTTTATCCGCCAGCAGTCCACCCAACACCGGGGTAAATGTGTCCGGGAACCAGGTCAACAAGCGCCGTGCCGAAAACACCCGTCCCTGTACATCGGGTGCGACTTTTGCCTGTAGAATCGCCTGACTGGTGGCAATGCCCACATTGGAACCCAATCCGGCCAGCAGGATTAACGGCACCCAACTGGCCACACCATTTCCCAGCGCAAACAAAACATTGCCGAAAATGCAATAAAATATCCAGCCAAACAAAGTGCCGAGAATGCGACGTTTCGGACCTCCCCAGGCGCTCATCACCAGCGACCC
>DAOUGX010000416.1:0-13484 GCA_034428855.1 Anaerolineaceae bacterium
TTCATCTCAACCCAATAAATGGGAACATGATCAGAACAGCCATGGAACCCATGTGACCAGCACAATACTTGGATATAGTTTGCGGGGAACACCAGTAAATGGAGTCGCACCAATGGCCACTGTTATTCCGGTTAAAGTACTGAACCAGAACGGTTCCGGTTGGTCATCCGTGGTGGCCCGTGGCATCACTTATGTAGCTGACTTGAAGAAAGATGGCGCATTAGGAGATGCCGCAGTGGTGATTAATATGTCCTTGGGTGGTTCCACTTTAGATGTGATGGAAAAAGAAGCCATCGACTATGCAATTGAACAGGGTGTCATTATTGTTGCATCCGCTGGTAACGAAGGAACTGCTGGAATGGGTTATCCTGGAGCGTATGCACCGGTCATTTCAGTGGCTGCATCCGGATGGGTTGGTGAATGGGTTGGTGGTAGTACCTGGTGGTATGCCAAGAATGTCGCGGATCCATTAAATCCCGATGATTTCTATATTACTGACTTCTCCAGTCGGGCAAAATCAGGACAGGATTTGGACGTTGCAGCACCGGGTTCCTGGATCGTTGGTCCCTATAAAGTCAATAGCGGAAACCTTCCTTCCTACTACTTCCTGGGTGGTACATCCATGGCTTCACCTCATGTGGCTGGTATCGTCGCATTGATGGTTCAGAAGGATCCAACTTTAACCGCTGCTGAAGCTGAAACTTATCTTGAGGACTCAGCTATTTATTTAGCTCCTGATTGCAAAGTGGTCGACAGTGTGGAATATTGTTGGGAATCTGATGCAACCGGTGCTGGATTGGCAACTGCCGATGCAGCCTTGGCAGAAATGCCATAAATTATATTTTTTTTATATCCTTTACCCCTGAGAGTTGCTCTCGGGGGTTTTTTATTACGATACATTTCTGGTCTAGTTTAAATCACATATTATTCCAAAAATGTATTTGGTTGGTTTTTCTTTATGTTCAACCCACCAGGACGAGGACAATTTTTATCAATTCCATTGACAGATCGACTTTCCTCTGTATAATAGGTGAAACTTTTCCCCTTGAAAGGGTTATAACAATCTAATAATGCTCAATTCCGCCTTGTTTATCCTTATTGCTTATTATCTTATTTCCATCATTATTATGAAGGAACCATATAAGCTTTGGGATGGCAGAATCAGGTAGAAGACCTGCATACAATAAGAAATTTTTCAAACAAAAGCCACCCTCACCAGGTGGCTTTTTTTTCATCAAGGAGAACACGATCCAAAATACATGTCCCAGGAGGTAAATCCAAAAAAATCGATCACCCAAAAACGTAGTTGAAAATATTAATATTTTTTTATAAGGAGAAGTTATCATGTCACTACAATCAGAAGAAATGAATTTAGTAACCTCAGAACGGAAACCTGTACTTACTGCCCGTCAGGTTGGAGTTGCGGCCGCATTTGGTGGAGCTGCTCTGGCATTGGTTCTGGCTGGAGTCACCATCCCCATCCCGGGAACACCAGTAGTTACCGATCCACGTGAAATTTTCACCACGATTGGCGCTTCATTAACCGGACCCATGGGTGGTATTGTGATCGGACTGTTGGCTGGTATTGCAGAGCCTGGTATTCCCCTCGCCAGCTTGTTAGCTCATGTTGTTGGTGGTCTATTCAATGGTTTTGTTTATAAGAATTTTAGCTGGCGTCTACGGAACAATAAAGTAGCCAGTTTGGTTGCCTGGGTATTACAGGTTGTGCTTTATTATGCCCTCATCGTTGTGCCATTATTTGCTGTAGGATTGGCAGTTTTCTATCCCGATCCAGAATATGGTGGATTCCTCGCATTTTTAGGTGCTTTGGAAGTAGGCGCTTTGCCTGAAATGGCACTTACCACCGTTGTTACCACCATCATTATGGCCGCCTTACCCGAGCGATTTCGACGACCACTCTGGTAATTGTATCTATCATTGCAGCTTGCTTCAGTTTGCTGCTAAAAAAGCAAACTGAAGCAATTGAAGAAGAAGGATTATGACCTATCCAATCCAATTTCAAGATGTAACATTTTCATACGCTGGAAGTAAAACGCCAGCAATTCGCAATATCAATTTAACCATCTCACCTGGGGAAATCGTTCTGATCACCGGACCTGCCGGAAGCGGTAAAACAACATTATGCTCATGTATTAATGGGCTGATACCCCACTATCACGAAGGTCAACTGGATGGAAATGTACTGGTTGGTCCTTACAATACCAGAAAATCCAGAGTTGGTGGTCTGGCGTCCCTTGTGGGCATGGTGTTTCAGGATCCTGAAAGTCAGCTGGTTACCAACAGTGTGCTGGATGAAATTGCGTTTGGCCCGGAAAACCTTGGTGTTCCAAGAAGTGAAATCAATCAGCGAATACTGGCTGCCCTGTCGGCCACGCGCCTTAATGGTTATGAAGAGCGAGAACCGCATAATCTCTCCGGCGGTGAACAACAAGCCTGTGTGATTGCTGCCACGTATGCCATGCATCCAGAGATCTATGTAATGGATGAACCTCTGGCAAATCTCGATCCGGCTGGACGCGCAACCATTCTGAATCTGGTTGTTCAGGTTGCCCGCCAACGAGGAAAAACCCTGGTGATTGTTGAACATGCGCTGGAAGAAACTTTGCCATTGGTTGAACGGGTCATTGTAATGGATAGAGGTGTAATCCTGCGGGATGGACCAACCAAAGAAGTACTTTCACAAGGGGACATTACCCATGTGTTCAAACGTCCTGATGTCTTACGTCTTTCAGACACTTATCAACTCTCCGAGCTTGCCCTGACCCCCACACAATTTCAAAAGGCCTTAAGAAAGAAATATTCAATAAAAAGCTTGAACACCAATTCTCATCATAATGGTCATTACCCTGCTGGTGAGCCTGTAATTGAATTCAAAAATGTAAGTTTTTCCTACACGCAAGACAAAGAAGCCCTCCAGAATGTTAGTTTAACCATAAATTCCGGTGAATTGGTAGCCATCCTTGGCCGCAATGGTTCAGGGAAAACCACACTGGTTCGGCATGTGATTGGACTGCAACAACCGTCTGAAGGACAGGTTATAGTTACCGGGAAGGATGTGGCTGTCACCCCCACCCATGAACTGGCACGTGATGTGGGTTTCTGTTTCCAGAATCCAAACCATCAAATTGTTTCATTTACTGTCAAGGATGAGATGTTGTTTGGAATGAAGACTCACAACATCGATCCATCTGAATTTGAGCGTCGAATTCGTGAAGCCTTGGAGATTGTCGATTTAAGTGACAAAATCGATTGGGAGGTTTTTGACCTGGGAAAAGGTCAGAAACAACGTCTTGCCTTGGCTTCGGTTTTAACATTGAAGCCTAAAATATTAGTGATTGACGAACCCACCACCGGTCAGGATCCAGAAATGATTGATGAGATCTTTACAATTATTAAACGCTTGAATGAGCAGGGAACCACGATTCTTTTAATCACTCACAGGATTGATTATGCTGCCATGTATGCCAGGCGGGCTGTGGTCTTACAGCATGGGAAAATTTCGTACGATGGTTCCATTCAGGAATTATTGATACAACATGATTTAATGCAGGCTAATTCTTTGGATTTACCTGAACTTACCAAGTTAGCCGTTGAACTCTCCGATGTAGGGATTCCACCCTGGACGGTTGGATATGATGAGATGAAATATTATCTCGATCAGATAGTGGAGGTGCAGCATGGCAATTGAGTATCAAAAAGGAAATTCTTTGCTTCATAACCTGGATGCCCGCACAAAATTGTTGATGTTTGTTGGCATCACCATGGTGGCGGTGATTATCATGGATCCAATTTTAATGGGTATGCTATTTTTATTGATTTATTGGTTGGGAACAAGAGCCGTTAACCGCCAGTTATTAAATCAAAACCTCAAGGTGCTGGTTGTCATTTTCCTCACCTTCTCCCTCTTTCAAATTATTTTTTTCACGCCCAAAGATGCTCATTTTCTATTTTATTTGATCCCATTTACCGATTGGATACCGGTAACTGTCGAAGGATTGATAAGAGGAGTGGCTGTTTTTTTCCGATTCTTCAGTGTTGTACTGGCTGTCCACCTGATGTTGTACAGCACTCCTCCTGTAGAATTGGCGCTGACCATTACCGAGAAAGGGAAGAGAAAGTTCCAACTATCTGATGTTGCGATGATTATTGTTTTGATGCTGGTATTGCTGGTCTCTACTTTACCATTGCTTTTGAACACAGAACCCATTTCATGGTTGCCCAACCCCATTTATCAACCGTTGTTCATGCTAATTGCCTGTCTGGTGGTGGCGGTGGTTGCACAACGCATCACTTCACGAGGTTTACCACCGGAAATGGGGCTGGCATTAACCCTTGGTTTTTCCACCGTGGGACTGCTGACCAAGCAGACACAAAAAATTACAGATGCTCAAAAAGCCCGTGGTTATGATGTCAAGCCTAAGAATCTAATCCGAAGAGTGCAGGTGCTGACAGCATTGCTGATTCCAATCTTTCTCGCCACCCTTGAACGTTCTCAGGATATTTCCATCGCCATCCTCTCGCGTGGATTCGACTACAATGTCAGCAATCGTACTTTTCGACGTGAGTTCAAATTCCAACAAATGGACTATATATTCATGACCGCCATTATCTGTATTATTCTGGCAGGTATGTTGTTAAATCATTTTCAGTTGGGAAATTTTACCGAACAATTCATTTTTAACATGATCAAATAAAGGAGACACGGATGACAAAACGAGTAACACGTGAACAAGTTTTCTTTGCGTTTCAACCGGAATTAACCCCTGTTGTGCACGTTAAACAGGGGGAAGAAGTTGTTATGGAAACCCATGATTGCTTTGAAGGTCAGCTTAAAAGTTCCACCGATCTGTTAAACGAGCTGGACTGGGAACATATAAACCCAGCTACCGGCCCGGTGTATGTGGAAGGTGCAAAACCCGGGGATGTGCTGCGGGTGGATCTACTTCAGATGAATGTCGGCAGCCAATCTATTATGGTAACCCTTCCTGGAGAGGGGGCTTTGGGAGATAAAATCACTGAGATGGAAACGGTTATTTTGAAGATGGATGGTGATCATGTGGTCTATAAAGACAAAGTACGTGTTCCCAAGAAACCGATGATCGGCGTGATTGGAGTCGCTCCGGCTAAGGGTTCTGTCCCTAATGGAACACCAGGAGTGCATGGTGGTAATATGGATTGTTCGCTCGTAACAGAAGGTGCCAGCCTCTATTTCACAGTTGGGGTGGATGGTGCTCTATTTGGAGCAGGAGATTTCCATGCAGCTATGGGGGATGGTGAAGTTGTGATCTGTGGCGCTGAGACACCAGGAGAATTTCGCTTCAAAGCACAGGTTGTTGATTCCATGAGAGGGTTACCCACCCCCTTCCTGCGTAATGAAAACCTGGTTGCCGCCATAGTCTCAGCTCCAACACTGGATGAAGCTGCCAGTGGTGCCACTCATGCCATGGCTCGGTTTTTAACCGAATTTGTTGGCCTGTCCGTTAATGATGCAGGCATGTTGATGAGCCTGACTGGGGAGTTGAAATTTTGCCAGATAGTCGACCCGGAAAAAACAGTCCGTTTTGAATTTCCAGTTTCGGTGCTGAACCAACTCGGTTTCAAAATGGATTAATTGATTAGTGAGTTGCTCATCGTTGCTGGATGAGTTGCCAGACTTTTTCATTTCTCTCCGATTCAATCACTCCTGGGTATAAAAATCCGGGAGTGATTGAGTTTAATCTATCTATAACACTTCACTCCATCAGAAATTATCACCCTTAATTCTTTGCAAACAGCACAAACAATGTGTCCCTCGGTTTTACCGGTTAAACTGTGAACTCACCAGAAAGCGACACATTCTGAAAACCAAACGATTTGAACATTTGCATTGCTAGTTGATGTGTTTATAAACGAGTTGGTGGAGTTCTACCCTTTTTATAATTCTCCAAGCCATCAGAGTTAACCAGCGGGAAGGTTCTTTCTTTTGTGCAAAATCCCAACCCTTCCAGGCCGTCCAGATGGACTCCGGTGTAAAACATCCCTTACCATCCGCTTTGTTCTTCAATACTACCTGCATATCAACCAGACGCGGATCAAAACATGCCCAGGAAAAATTTGTTAATACTTCCAGCACATGCATTATGTCATACCAGACAAAAGGAACTTTAAGTTTACGAAAATCATCTCCCATGTAAAAAATGTAAGGGTGTTGAGACTTGCTTTCATTCCATAAACGCAATAAAGTCTCCACACCAAAATGAGCTGCCTGACTATTTCGCAGATCATCGAACACACTCAGTGCTTTTAACATGGCTAATGTGGCAAATGGACAAGGGTCTTCTTTTCGTCCAGGACCACGAAATTTTCCTAATTCTTTGGAGACCACACATGGCCAACCATTCTCACGTACCAGGTTCAATAAATAATCAATCGACTGGCGAACAGCTGGTTCATCCTGCAACCCAAATTTCGCCAAAGCATAGGTTGTTAGAGGAGCATCGCATAGCGCCCAGGCCCAGGTATCCTGGCCTGTACCTCCAAAATGGGTGGGAATATTAGCCTGAAGTTGAAATGGCCCTTCAATTGATTGATGATCAATTATGCGAGAAATAATGTCCTTCATACCCGGATCGGATACCTTTACACCTAAATCAGCGATAAATGTTAACTTATGAAACAATTGGCTGGCGCTCTTATGGCTTGAAATTACCTTACCTGGCCATTCCTCCAATTCTGATAAGATTTGTTTTACCTGTTCCGTTTCAAGCATCGCTTTACGAGCAGAAAGTACAGCGTTTTCAGATTCTGTGTGATTTAATAAATCGAGATGAGTTCGAAATACCACCCAGGGATCTCCCTCTAACAACCATTCTATGGGAATGTTCATTTGAACCTCTCTGAAATTTTTCTTTATTTGTAAACTTTATTAATTTCAATGGAGATATGCTCTATGCCCAGTTCCTTGGGGAGTTGAGCTCTCAATTCTTCGGAGGTAATGTCCTTTTGGGCAAGGACTGAGATGATAGCAGCATAGATGTTTGGGCCTATTGACCAGACATGCAGATCTGTAACTGTTACTTCACCATCCTTTTCGATGCTGTGAATGATTCTTTTCTGTATCGCATGAGAAGCCTGTTTATCGAGAAGGATTTCGCTGGTAGACCTGATCAGACCCAACGACCAGCGACCCACCAGTATTGCTCCAACAATGCCCATGAGTGGATCCATCCAGACAAAACCAAAATACTTGGCAGATAATAAAGCCAGAATCGCCAGAATCGAGGTCAGTGCATCGGTCAGAACATGCAAATAAGCAGACTTTAAGTTATGATCGTGATCTCCTTCATGCATATGGTCGTGGTCATCATGATCATGATCCTTCACACCCAGAATAAATACGCTTACTCCATTCACGATCAAGCCAATGATTGCTACCAGAATAGCCTGATTGAAAGAGATTTCTACGGGGGTGATCAGCCGGCTGGAGCTTTCCCATGCCATAATTAATGCAAAAACTGCCAATAGAACGGCACCACTATACCCACCCAGTGCATTGACTTTACCGGTTCCAAAACTGAAAGAAGGGTCTTTTGCGTTTTTCCGAGCAAAAACATAAGCAAACGCATTAATACTGAGTGCCGCCGCGTGGGATGCCATATGTAAGCCATCGGCCAATAATGCCATCGAACCAAAGAGAACACCTGCTGCGATTTCAACCACCATCATGGTGGCTGTAATAGCAATGACTATAAACGTACGAAATTCACCAGGTCTTTTTTTGTCCTGTCCAAAGATATGACTATGTATTTGGTTCGGGTTGTTATGCTGCACAGATGATTCTCCAGGAGTTTTTCAATAATTGTATCAATAATCATTCTTTTTACTGAATGAAACCTCAATTTTTGTAACTAAATTCAAAGGACGCCTGATAAAGGTTGTTATATTTAGATAATTTAAGTCCAATTTATGGTAATATAGGAGCGAGAGGTTTTTATGCCCGACGATCGCTTTGGAAGAAATATTCATTACTTACGCATCAGTCTCACCGATCATTGCAATCTGCGATGCCTATACTGTATGCCGGAAGATCAAACCTTTTTACCAAATGCTGAATTAATGCAGGATGATGAACTGATCCAATTGGTGCGATTATTCACTTCACTCGGTTTTGATAAAATTCGACTGACCGGTGGTGAACCGACTGTGCGTGCCCATATTGTTGATCTGGTTCGTGAAATTGCAGCAAATCCGGAAGTAAAGTCATTGTCTATGACGACCAACGGTGTTCTGTTAGGAAAGCTTGCGGCTCCATTGAAAGAAGCTGGTTTACAACGGGTCAACATCAGCCTGGATACCCTTGATCCAAAACGTTTCAAAACGTTAACACGGTGGGGTAAATTCGAAGACGTCTGGGAAGGTATTCAAGCTGCAGAAGAAGCTGGATTAACCCCGCTCAAGCTCAATATGGTGGTTGTACGCGGACATAATTTTGATGATGTCGTTTCAATGGCAAATTTAACGTATGAACATAATTGGCAGGTGCGGTTTATTGAAATGATGCCATTTGCCGGCCAGACTGATTTTCAGACCAGTTTAGTTGTCAGCGATAAAGAGATTTTGGAGAAGATTACGAATGAGCTGGGCAAACCTATTTTGTTGAACCAGGGCATTCTCGATGGTGAAGCTCGTCTGTATCGTCTTCCGGATGCCAAAGGAACGCTGGGATTTATATCCTCTGTCACCAACCCATTTTGTGCTGGATGCACCCGTGCGCGTTTGACCTCGGACGGAAAATTGCGATTGTGTCTGCTCAAGGAAAAAGAAGTGGATTTATTGACACCTTTACGTGCCGGTGCAACTTTGTCTGACCTGAAGGAATTGATCCTGGATGGAATTTGGTGGAAACCCTGGGGTCATGGATTGGCGCAAGGTGAAATTGCTACCAACCGTACGATGAGTCAGATCGGCGGATAATTCTTTTAGGTTATACAATTTCCTGTAAACAATCTACACTGATTTGACATTTAATGATTAAATCAGTATTATTTCGATATGAAATAATTTGATCAGGAGGTTTATATGCCTACACATTATCAAGGTACGCCAGAAGAAGAATTGGCATTGGATACTTACATAAAATTAACCCGGGCGACGGATACCATCAACGCGCGGTTGTCTTTGGCGAGTTCCATGCAGGAATTAACCATCAGTCAATTTGGAGTATTGGAAGCACTTTATCATTTAGGCCCGCAAGCCCAGAATATTTTGGGGGAGAAAATTTTAAAGAGTAATTCGAATATGACCACAGTGATCGATAATCTTGAAAAAAGGCAACTGGTTCATCGGGAAAGGGCTAAGGATGATCGTCGCAAGATCATCGTCCATCTGACTGAAAGTGGAATGAACCTGATCAGAGATATTTTCCCCATGCATGTCAGAGCCATCGAAAAACAATTTTCAGTGTTAACTTCAGAAGAAAAACAATTACTGGGAGAACTGTTAAGAAAGTTGGGAAAACAATAAGTGGTAGAAAAATTATTGGAAATAAAAATTCCTGGGAGGGAAATATGATGCAGAATAACTTAAAAATTTTAGGATTTGCAGGCAGTTTACGAAAAGATTCATACAATCGCAAGCTATTAAAAATTTCAGAAAGGTTATTACCGGAAGGCACCCGTCTGGAGATTATTGAACTGAATGAAATCCCATTATTCAATGAAGATCTGGAGGTGAACGGCTTTCCCCAGGCAGTCATTTTCTTCCGGGATGCAATTCAAAAAGCAGATGCACTATTGATTTCCAGCCCCGAATATAACAGTTCGATCACCGGTGTGCTGAAAAATGCAATCGATTGGGCTTCCAGATCGGAAAACAAACAGCCGAACCCCCTCACCCACAAACCAGTGGCTATCATCGGCGCTGGCGGAAGAGGAGGAACAGACAGATCACAATATCATTTACGATCAGTCCTTAATCATTTAAATATGTTTGTGGTAAACAAACCAGAAGTCCTGATTAATATGCCTGGGCGACAGGTATTTGATGAAAATGGGAACCTGCTGGATGATTTTGCCGTAAAATTAATCCGACAATTGCTGGAGAACCTGGTACATTACACTTACCAGTTACGAAAATGAAACCTGATTAATTTGATCTATCTTCGTTCTTAACTGGTAGCCTATTGGATGAATTTGATTTTCTTTCAAACTCATCCAATATTTTTTTAAATATATATTGTTTATTTACATCATTCATATAACATACGGCTGAAAATGCATCCTGAATTGTATGCTTTAGATCTCCGATTTCTTTATAACAGTCTGATCTCAGTAAATATGCAAGATAAAAGTGTTTGTCCAATCGTAAACACTGACTTAAACTTGCGATCGCTTGCTGGTAATTTCTAAGATTTCGATAGGTTTTTCCAAGATAATAATGAATATAAGGATTTTCAGGGTCCTTTTTTAATGCTCTTTTTAATGAGGTTTTGGATTGATGAAATCCCACTCCAGGGAATAATGCTTTTGCCATCCACGCCTGTGAAGTATCAGGAAACTTTTCGTGGATGAGTTCATACCAATATTTAAAGTCTCTCACATGCAGGATTTGATTGGTAATAATAATTTGCAGTTCATACCAACGAGGATCATGCGGTTGATGATCAATTAAAAAATTTAACAGGATTATTCCATCCCGAAATTTCGATTGTTGAATTAAGGCATGAATTTCGTCATACCCAACAAAATTAATGAAATCATCCATGGTTTCTCCAAAATAATAGAATTCTTGTTCTATTATCATATAAAAAATGATTTTTTTCAAGTGCAATTTTGAAAATCATTGATCCTTTTTCTTTATAAATTTATTTTTTGGAGCAATCAGGAAAAATAATACTCATGGTAACCAGCGTACCTTGTAAACATTGTCGGAAAATTCCTGTACTGCGTCTCCGGAATTCTCCGTCCAAAGCACGATCTTGGATCCGTCCTGCAACCCGGTCAGGGTGTCCCTCAGAAACAAAACGCGAGTCCCGCTCGGATTCCAGGAAAATTGGGTGACCATTTGAGAAAGATCGGTATATATTTTTTGATAGGTTTCATCTGCCTGAATCCACCATATTTCCCTTTGAGGGATTTTAGGATCAACCTGTACTGCTGCCAGAATTCCGTAACCCTGTGGATGACAAACCGGATAATAATAGTTATAACCCAGGTTAAACAAGGCACTTCCCGTAAAATAATCACGTAATCCCGATAGGATTTCGACTTTGTAAATGATAGACACTATCGGCAGACCTTCTTGTTTTACATTTGAATAATAAAAATAACGCTCCTCTGGTGACCAACAGCCGGTATCCTCACTATAAGGATCCGCATAGCCTATTTCCTTTGAAGTAGCCTGTACAATCAGAATCCCACCGGCATTCCCCTGCCAGACAGAAACCCATTGGCCTTTGGATGACCAAACTGGATCATACCCAACCTGTGCGGGGTCTTTGAATAATGGTGAAACCAAACCAGTTACCAGGTTTAACAAATGGGGTCTGGGCAAATCCCAGGCAGAAGATTCTGGTATTGATTTTTCTATCAAAAAAACGATTTCATCCCGCACCGGATTCCAGTCGGGGGCTGTGCATCGATCCTTCCCACAGTCCAATATCATTATTTGTGATTGACCATCGCGATTCATTGTCCAAAGGTCAATCCCGGATTGTTCATTACCCTTTGAATATAGAATTTGTTCTCCATCTGGTGAAATTGAAAAATCAAAAACCATCCCATTGGTTTGGGTCAGCGGAATTTCCAGACCAGGTTGTTCCAGTTCAAGTTTATAAAGTTCTTTTCCGGTCTCCACCCCTTTCATGAAGACGATCTCAGGTTCACGCACATAAGCCTGCCATTGAATTTCTTTAAGTTTTCCTGAACCAGCGAGGTCGATATCGTTGGGATTTTGAAAACCGAATTTAATCAATTGTCCACTAGGAATTGGTTTTTCAGGAGCCCAGACCACCAGATCCTGTTCCAGCCAATACCAATTGCCAGAGGTTTCCGGTTCTATAAAAAAGGATTTGATCAATTCATCCGGTTCAAATTCATCTGAAAGGAGAAATTGAAGATGAGAAGAAGAACTGATCTGATCAGCAGAATTGATCCAAGTGACACTTACCTGATTGCCATTGATGGTTGCAAGAATTGTCTTTGTGATCCACGAAAGGAGAAATGGTGAAAAGAAAAGCAGAATGACAACCACCACAACGATGAGGATTGGAAACTTAAGAATTTTTCGCGGAGAAACCATGCATGCTTTCTTTCAGAAAATAGTCATCAATCCCAGTTTAATTGAGCCCAGGGTGCCTGATAGACCAAATCACCAGCGACAAATGTCGCAGCTACCTGATAATCCGATGAAAGTAATACAATATCTGCTACTGCACCAGGAAAAATTGCACCTCTATCATTTATTCCCAAAACTTTTGCCGGATTTAGTGTCCAGCATGCCAATGCTTCAGCTAAAGAACATTGGGTGATTGATAGCAAATTTTGAAGCGCTTTCACCGGGGTGAGCAAACTACCAGCCAGTGTGTTATTTTCCAGACGGGCAGAAGATCCATCCACTTTTATGGTTTGACCTGCCAGTGAATACGTTCCGGCTGGCATACCCAACGCTGCGATCGCATCGGTGATTAAAGTTAATCGGTGAATTCCCTGATATTTCCAGGCTAAACGTACCAATTCAGGTGCTATGTGAAAACCATCCAGGATCATACCAAAATGAATTTCTTCACGTTCGAGAACAGCCATTGCCAATCCCGGCTCCCGATGGTGAATTGGGGTCATCGCATTAAACAAATGGGTTGCATAGCGAATACCTGCGCCAAAACCAGCTCTGGCCTGATGGACATCCGCAAGAGAATGCCCAACACTTACTTTCACTCCTCTCTGGGATAAGGTAAGTATTAAATTAAGTGCACCGGGAATTTCCGGAGCCAGGGTTATCAACCGGACGCCATTTTCTACCGTCCAATCTTCCACCAGACGGGCATCCGCGATCATCAAAAATTCTTGCGAATGGGCACCTTTCATCTTTGGGTTGAGAAAAGGTCCTTCCAGATGCAGTCCATGAAAGAAAGATCCTCGATACATTTCTGGTGGACCAGCTTTCCATATTTTCATTGAGTTTCGGATGGTTTCCAAAGGACAGGTAATGATGGTAGGCAGACACGTGGTGATGCCTAATTCTGGTAAGCGTTCACCCACCTGCCAGATCGATTCGGGATGACTGGTAAAGTCATATCCAAAAGCGCCATTGATTTGCAGATCGATAAATCCGGGAACCAGGTAATAATCCAACGCATTCAGGTGACGATTTGCTTTTGGTTGTTGGCCAAGCTGAATGACCTGTCCATTTTCAACAGAAATTCGGGATTCCTGGTTGAAAAGCAAGGGTTGGTAGATGCGTTTAGAATCAATCGTCAGCATGAGAAA